>JAJZGG010000119.1 GCA_021804965.1 Acidobacteriota bacterium | reverse complement strand
GCTTCAAGCTCTACAACGACACCATGGGCCATCTGCGCGGAGACAGTTGCCTGCGCCAGATCGCCGAGTCCGCCCTGGACATCGTCCAGCGCCCCGCCGATCTCGTCGCCCGCTACGGCGGTGAGGAGTTTGCCGTCATCCTGCCCGGAACCCCGGCTGCCGGCGCCATGGACATTGCCGAGGACATCTGCGAGGCTGTGCGCAATCGCAAGCTGCCGCACCCCGGCTCGGAGTTCGGCTTCGTCACCGTCTCCATCGGTTGCGCCACCATGGTGCCGCGTCCCGGAACCGGGCCGCTGGAGCTGACCGCGCGCGCCGATCAGGCGCTCTACGAGGCCAAGAGCAACGGACGCAATCAGGTCTGCCGCTTCAACGGCCCCTATCTCCCCTCCGTGCAGCCCAGCGATGCCCGGCTGCCGCAGGGCAGAACGGCTGCCGCCACAGATCCGGAGAATATCCCGTCCGCCAATGCAGAAAACGGGATGCTCACCGGCGATTAACCGGAAAACATCCCGCTTCTCCTGCTTCTATCCTGCCTGCTACTGTGGTTTCTTACCGCCGGCCTCAGTGCACCATGCTCTTGAACATGTCCGACTTCAGCAGCGCCTGGAAATCATCATCCGAGGCTCCGAAGTGGATGTTCAACCGGCCGCCACTGGAGCTGACCGCCGCATCGTTCATCGCCATCTTCTCGCTGTCGGTCCCGCTCATCTTCTTGTAGAGCACCGCCGCATTCAGCAGTGAGGAGATCGTGGCCGCGGCAAAGTTGTCGTTCGACTGCACGGCCAGGTCAAACCGCACCCCATGCTGGAAGTCCATCGAGTACCAGCTGCCCACCAGCAGCTTCTTCACCGAGTCAAAGTCCGACACCGATCCGGCCATCTGTCCCATCTGGCCCATCAGCTGCTTCATCATCGTCTGCGTGCCCTTCTGGTCCAGAATGCTCCACAGCGGCGCGCTGTCCACGCTCTGCATCTCGCCCATCATCGCGCCGTTGGTCAGGAAGCCCTGTTCCAGACCATCCCGCACGTTGATCGCCTTCTTCACCGACTCCATGCTGCCGAAGACCATCGTGGACTCATCCAGAAACACCACGCTCATCCCCGAGGCACCCAGCGGATAGATCGTCGTCGTCCGCACCACGGTCGCCTTCATGTGCTTCTTCTTGAAGTTGGCAATCATGTCCTGCACGGGAAACTGTCCCTGTGCCACGCCCACCGTCTGCACGTCCTCCGAACCCGGCTTGGTCCGATACAGAATGAACGCCAGCTGGTCCAGATCGTTGTTGTCATTCAATCCGGCCTTCTGCAGCGTATCCTCCAGCCGCTTCAGCTCCGGCGGCATCACCTGGTTGCGCAGCTGCATCGCCACCGGCGAATTCTGCATCACCCGATAATCCACCACCACCATCTGCTGCACGTCGTACGGAATCGCCGAGCGTGCATCGGATGACAACTGCGCGGCAAATCCACTGCCGCTCATCACTGCTGCCATCATCAACACGGCACTCCATCGCATCGTCTTCACTTGCGCTTTCTCCTTCCATCCCGGGCGGACATCGCCCGCTCCTGGGACACTTCCCTAGTCTCTGTCCGCGGCAACGGCCAACTCAGTCGGCCATTCCATCGGGTCCTGCCATCGTCGTTCAATCACCTTCGTCGCGGGATCGAACTCAATACTTAGACGCATCCACTCGGCATCCCGCTCACAGGCAGCCTCCGGCAACAGCCCAATCAGCTCCGTCCGCACCGGTGCCAGCCGGTACTCCAGCGCCAGTTCCGCCGCCTTGTCATAGGCCTTTGACAGGCTCACCGCCTGCAGATCCGTCAGATTCATCGACAGTTGCGCCTGCCCATGCACCAGCACGCCCATCGCCTTCACCCCCGGCAACCCGCCCGACGAGGCGCGAATCCGCCGCGCCATCTGCCGCACACAGGAGACATCCGCCGTGTCGAAATAAATGTTGAAGGCCGCCAGAAAACGCCTGGCTCCCACCGCCGTCGCTCCTGCCGTCGGGTGCAGAGCCGGTCCGCCCACGTCCGGCGTCCGTGCCGCATCGTGCAGCACCAGCTCCCGCAGCTCCTCAAACTGGCCGCGCCGCACGTCCTCCAGATTCGCCCTGTCCGGCCGCGACGCTGCCGCGCCATAGTAGTAGACCGGAACCCCGTGCCGCCGCCAGATCTCCGCGCCGGCCTGCCGCGCCAGCAGCGCACACTGCTCCAGCGTCACCCCGCGCACCGGCACAAACGGCACCACGTCCGCCGCGCCCATCCGCGGATGCACCCCTCGCTGCTGCGTCAGGTCAATCCGCGCCGCCGCCATGCCCACGCCGCGCACCGCCGACTCCACCACCGCCTGCGGAGATCCCGCCACCGTGACCACGGACCGGTTATGCGCCGCGTCCATCGACCAGTCCAGCAGCTTCACCCCGTCCACGCGCATCGCCTGCACAATCGCGCGCACCACGTCCTCATCCGCACCCTCGGAAAAGTTCGGAACGCACTCCACCACCGGCTCTGTCATGCCTACTTCCACCACGTATAGCCAATCTGCAGCTGCAGACTCGAGTTCACGCCCGGGTTCTTGTCCCCCAGCGAGGCCGACGAGATATGCACCGCATTCAGACCCACATCCAGCGAGCGCTGCCTGCGCAGGAAGTAATGAAACCCGATCCCACCCTGCGGCGTAAAGTTGAAGACCGACGTACCACCCGGCGTCCCATGCGGCACCAGCAGATTCGGCGGAAACTTGTGTGTCGTATAGATCAGCCCGCCTGCCGCCTGGAACCACGGCTGGAAGCGCTGCGAGCGCGTCAGGAAATTCCACCGGAAGATCACCGGCTCAATGCTCACCCCGGTAAACGTGCCTCCGCCATAGTTCTCCACCACCGGCTTCCCGTTGCTCATCACGGTCTGTGAATACGGCGCCGGGGTGAATGCCTGCCAATACGGCAGAATCTCCGCTCCCAGCTCAAACTGTCCGCTGAACGGCCCGGCATGCACCACCGGCGTCAGCACCTTCCCTGCCTGCACTCCGGCCCACACAAAGTGGTAGCTCGAGCGGTCATAGAGCCCGTTGCCGCCGTTCAGCACCGGCCCCAGCTCCCACCGCTGATGGGTGCGCACGTCGCCCACCCAGTTGCGCGTGTCCACATGCGTCACGGCCTGAGCGCCATCCGCGCTCTGCGTCCCGGCCTGAGCCTTCGCCGCACCAGCCAGCGCCATCCATCCCACGCATGCCACGGCTGCCACCTGCAGCCAACCCAATCCATTTCTGCGCTTCAAATCCATCTCCCGTGTCGCAAATTCCGCCTGCCGCTTCGGCCATCGCTGGCACCGGTAAAAGGCCGCAGAAAAGGCCGCCAGCACCGGCGGCCCTCCACGTTCCAGCCTCATTCGGCGTCTTGGTTGCTCAACCCGCTGCCGCTTCCATCGCCGCAGCGTCCATGTCAAAGTTCGAGTACACGTTCTGCACGTCGTCCAGATCTTCCAGCGCATCCAGCAGCCGGATCATCTGGTTGGCGGCCGAACCTTCCAGCGTCGTGTAGGTGCTTGCCACCATCGTCACTTCGCTCATCACCGTTTCGATGCCGGCAGCCTTCACCGCGTTGGCCACGGCCTCGTAATTGGCCGGCTCGGTCAGGATCTCCCAGCTTTCGCCTTCGTCGTTCAGGTCTTCGCCGCCGTGCTCCAGCACAATGTTCATCAGCTGCTCTTCCTCGGCCGCACCCTTTTCAATGCCGATCACGCCCTTCTTGCTGAACATGAAGCGCACCGAGCCGGACTCGCCCAGGTTGCCGCCGTGCTTGGAGAAGGCATGCCGCACCTCGCTCACCGTGCGGTTCCGGTTGTCGGTCAGCGTGTCCACAATCAGCGCCACGCCACCCGGCCCGTAGCCCTCAAAGGAGATTTCGTCATAGGAGACACCCTCCAGCTCGCCGGTGCCGCGCTGCACCGCGCGCTTGATGTTGTCCGCAGGCATATTCTCGGCCTTTGCCGCTGCAATCGCCGCACGCAGTCGCGGATTTCCATCCGGATCCCCGCCGCCGGTCTTGGCCGCCACCGTAATTTCCTTGATCAACCGCGTGAAGATCTTGCCGCGCTTGGCATCCAGCGCGCCCTTTTTGTGCTTGATTGTGGCCCATTTGGAATGGCCGGACATAGAAAACCTCAGCTCGCAAAGTCGTTCAGCAGCCGGACTGCCGCCTTCAGAAGTATAGCACTCGCAAAACTCCCACCCACCATCCCCATTTGCCCTCGCTTTTGCCCCGCATCCAGCCTTTCCTCCCGTATTTCCCTCGGCATTTTTCCCTTCTGCCTGCGCAATCCCCGCTCCATCCGCTATCCTTCTTCCGTACCGCCTGCAACTCTTTTTCTTTGAGGTTTTCCATGCCGTCCTGTCCGCAATCCCTCGCGCACCCTGCGCCGATTTCTCGTATCCCTGTCTTCAGCAGTCGACTTCTTGCTGCCTGCGCCGCCACGCTGCTTGCCACCCTTGCCGTCAGCCATCCGCTCCCGGCCCAGGCTCCCATGCAGCCCATCGTGCTCAACCACGTCACCGCCGCGCGCCCCTTGCCCAACGGCATCGAGCTGCGCTCCGGCGCGGCCGTCGTCCGCGTCACCGCCCTGCGCAATGACCTGCTGCGCCTGCGCATCGGACCCGGCGGCACACTGCCCGAGGATGCCTCCTGGGCCGTGCTGCCCTCGTCGCGCACCGCCAGCGTCGCCGTCCAGCCCGAGCAGTCGGCGGCCTCCGTCGGCTTCCGTACCGCCAGCCTGCACTTCGCCGTCAACCGCGCCACGCTGGCCATCACCGTCAAGGACAACAGCGGCAACATCCTCGTCCAGACCCCCGCCGACCACCCCATCGAGTACCACGGCACCAACTTCCGCTTCTACGCCCAGTCCCCGGACAATGAGCATTACTTCGGACTCGGCGACAAGCCCGGCCCGCTCGACCGCCGCAACCAGGCCTTCACCAACTGGAACACCGACGCCTTCGGCTGGCAGGAGTCCACCGACCCCATCTACAAATCCATCCCCTACTTCATGACCTTCCGCAACGGCATCTGCGGCGGCCTCTTCCTCGACAACACCTGGCGCACCAGCTTCGACTTCGACAAGGAGCTGCGCAACGTCTACTCCTTCGGTGCCGACAACGGCCCGCTCGATCTCTACATCCTCTACGGTCCCACCCCGAAGGCCGTTGTTGAGGACTGGGCCTGGCTCACCGGTCCCACGCCGCTGCCGCCCATGTGGACCCTCGGCTTCCAGCAGTCGCGCTACAGCTACTACCCGGAAAGCACCGTCCGCGCCATTGCCGCCCGCCTGCGCAGCGAACGCATTCCCGCCGACGCCATCTATCTCGACATCGACTATCAGTTCAAGTACCGTCCCTTTACCGTGGACACCACGCGCTTTCCCCACTTCTCCGGTATGATTCATGACCTGCTGGCCCAGCACATCCGCACCGTGCTCATCACCGACCTCCACATCGCCCGTGTGCCCAACGCCGGTTACAAACCCTACGACGAAGGCATCGCCGGCAACCACTTTGTCCACAACCCAGACGGCACCGTCTACTCCGGCGATGTCTGGCCCGGTCCGGCCGTCTTTCCCGACTTCACCCAGCAGGCCAGCCGCGACTGGTGGGGCACCCTCTACGCCGACTTCGTCCACGACGGTGCCGCCGGCTTCTGGAACGACATGAACGAGCCTTCCGTCTTCG
>JAJZGG010000046.1 GCA_021804965.1 Acidobacteriota bacterium | reverse complement strand
CCAGTTGACGGCGGTTTCCACCTGGCGCAGGCTTTCGTCGTTGCTGAACTGCTCGTCGAGCATGTCGAGAAAGAACTCTTCGGGTACGGTGTGGTCGTTCTTGGTTTCCAGCGCGCGCCGAATCTGCCGCAGCAGCAGGATGTTGCGCAGGGCCGCCTCGCGGAAGAGCTCCTTCTGCTGCAGAATCTCCGAGTTGGCAAAGGCCGTTCCCTCGGCGGTGATGGCGACGTCGCCCTCCTCGACGGTGAGGAAGCCGAGCAGCTGTGCGGCGTCCACGATGGGCAGCAGATCGTCGATTTCAAAGGCGAGATCGTCGGCCAGCCGGTAGATGTCGTCCTTGCCGCCCTTGTCGATGAGCAGCTCCAGCAGGCCGGCAACGCCGCCGGGACGGGCATGGGGCAGCATCTGGTAGTGCATCTGGCGCTGATCGCGCGGTGGTTTGCCCGTGGTGTGGTCGGGAGCGGCAAGCGGAGCTACCTCCGGCCGCGTGAGCACCTTGTAAATGTAGTCGACCAGCTGCGTGAAGGGTTCGGATTTGCGGTCGCGCGGATGCGGCAGCTGCACCCGGAAGTCGGTGCGGATGTGGCCCGGATTGCGGCCCAGCACGATGATGCGGTCGGCCAGCAGCACGGCCTCTTCAATGTTGTGGGTCACCAGGAAGACCGCCTTCGTGGGCATGGTCTTCTTCGACCAGAGCTCGAGCAGCTCGCTGCGCAGATTCTCCGCCGTGAGCACGTCGAGGGCCGAGAACGGCTCATCCATGAAGAGCACCTCCGGTTCCACGACCAGTGCGCGCGCAAAGCCCACGCGCTGGCGCATGCCGCCGGAGAGCTCCTTGGGGTAGGCGGCTTCAAAGCCGTCCAGACCGACCGTGTCCAGCATGCGCAGGCTGCGTTCGCGACGCTCGTCGGCTCCCAGACCGCGCGCCTTCAGCGGGGCCTCCACGTTTTCCAGCACCGTGAGCCAGGGAAAGAGCGCGAAGCTCTGGAAGACGATGGAGACATTGATGGCCGAGTCGGCGATGGGGCGGCCGTGCCAGTAGACCTGTCCGGCGCTGGGCCGGGACAGCCCGCTGAGCATGCGCAGCATGGTGGATTTGCCCGAGCCGGAGGGACCGAGCAGCGCAAGAATCTCGCCGGGCACGATGGACAGATCGGTGGGCGAGATGACCTGAATGCGGTTCTGGCTGGGCTGCGCGTAGTACTTTTCGATCCGCTCGGCGCGGATGATGGGCTCGTCGGAGGCAACGGAGGCGGCGGAAGATTGGGGCGCAGCGCCTTTGAGCAGATTGTCCATGTGTCCTCCCTGTGCCTGGTCTTCCGATGCGGAGTGCCGACCCTGCGGGTTCTGGTTGTTTGCCTACAGACTGCCGTTGAGGCCCGGAGCGCACGGCAGGAGCCGGGGCTGGGCAGAGAGCATTGCGCGGCTGCTCCTTATGCGTTTCGATGCAGAGCGGTGAAGGACGGATGATCCTCCGTCAGGGAAATTCGCTGCCTGCCGACGTCGGGATTGTGTTTCGCAACAGCCCATGCAAACAATGCCGGGAAGGCACGGAAATACCGATTGCAGTGGATTGTCTGGGTTGCGTAAACCTGCCCTTAGCTTACAGCCTGCAGCAACGGGTGACCAGATGCGGGGCTGGAAAAAAACCGAAAGTTTTTCCGCCGGTTTTCCGCCGTGCAGCAGTCGGCAGCAGGGCCAAGGCAGGACTGCCGGGCAGGCGGGTGAAATCGACGGAAAGTAAGCCTTCCGGAAGCATTCCTGACCGGCCCGGAAGAATTCCTGACCGGGAACGATGCCCCAGACCGATACAATAGTAGGAGTCCTCCGCACGGGAACGCGACGCAGTGCGGGCGGAGTGGGCAGAAGGCTCACGCCAGAAAGCAAAGAAACGCCGGGAGACTGGGAAACGCCGTATGAGCAGCGAAGGCAGAAACAAACAACGGGTGCTGGTGGCAGACGATGAGCGCGTGATCGCCGATACGCTGGCCATGATTCTTTCGCAAAGCGGGTTTGAAACCCGCGCCGTCTACTCCGGAGAGCAGGCGCTGGAAGTGGCAGCCAGCTTTCAACCGGACATGCTGATCTCCGACGTGATCATGGCCGGGGTGAACGGCATTGATGCCGCGATTGAGATTCGTCGTATGCTGCCGCAGATCAAGGTGCTGCTGTTTTCCGGCCAGGCCGCCACGGCCGATCTGCTGGAAAAGGCTCGCGTGCGCGGCTACGACTTTGAGATTCTGGCCAAGCCGGTCCATCCGCAGGATCTGCTGGCGCGCATGCGCGGCTAAGCGCCATTCCCGCCCCGTGGGCGGCGGATTGGCTGCCGCTGGCGGGCTTCAGCCGCGGGCCACTCCGGCCTTGAGGTTGGCTCCCGGCGCTGTCGGGGATTCCCGCAGCAACGGCAGCAGCAGCCTGTCCCGATCGGCGGCACTCAGCGGGCCTTCCACGCGATGCCGCAGCCGTCCGCGCCGGTCAATCAGAAACGAGATCGGCAGACCGAGTACGCCGCCGTAACTCAGGCTCAGCTTCCGGTCACTCATCACAATCGGATAGGGGATGGGATGGCTGCGCATCCAGCTGCGCACCTCGGCGGCGGAGTCATCCATGGAGGCGCCAAGAACCTGCAGGCCCTGCGGACCGAGTGTCTGTTGCCAGGCGGCAAGGCGGGGAATCTCTGACAGGCAGGGACCGCACCAGGTGGCCCAGAAGTTGAGCAGCACCACCCGGCCACGCAGGCTGGCCAGATGCACCGGCGAGTGATCGGTCACCGACGGCCGCTCAAAGTCCGGTGCCGGTTGCAGCAGGCGCAAGGGCGCTGCCAATGCCGCGTTGCTGGGCAGCAGCGAGACGGCGGCACCGGCGGCAAGTATCTGCAGCAGCCGCCGCCGGGAGGTGGCCGTGGGCTGATCTGCCGGATCAGGCAACGGGATATCCCTTTGCCACCCAGTCATCGCCGAAGTTGCCGGCAATGTGGATCACATGCACGTTGCGGAATCCCATGCCGTGCAGCAGGTCCCAGGCCGGGGCGATGTTGGGGCAGTGTGTCCAGGGGCAGCAGCCGCAGTAGAGCAGGATGGGAGCGGTGCGGGGCAGGGAAGCGACGGCACTGCGCAGCAGGGCCTGGCCGGTGGGCTGCGAGGCCGGTCCGGCGTAAACGGCGCCGCGGATGTGTTGCTGATCGAACATGGAGCGGAAGCCAACCTGCAGAATCATCCAGTGGCCGGCGTCGGGCTTTTGCAGCAGGGCGGCGGCTGCGGCCGGCTCCAGCAGCGCCGACTGCGGGATGGTGGTGGCGCTTTCGGCGTGCAGCCGAGGCGAGCGGACGGCAAGCAGGGCTGCTGCCAATCCGGCGGGCAGTTGCTGAAGGAAACGGCGACGAGTGGAGTCTTGCATGCGGCACCTCAATGCGCGTTGGGTTGGGAGGAGTTGGATTGCGGAGCAGGCCCATGTGCAGGGACATGGGCAGGCACCTGCGCCAGGCCGAAGACGATGCCTTTGCCCTCCTCGATGGTGAGGATGCGATCGACGACGGGAATGGAGAGCTTTTCCACGGTTCGATCCGGCCAGTGAATCTCGGCTCCGTCGATGCGGGTGGCATCGCCCAGGCCGAAGTGCAGCCGAAAATCATTGGAGGAAAGATAGCTGCCGCCGCTGAGGACATCCTGGCGCTGACGCATGCCGTTGGCGGTCAGATAGACGGTGGTGCCGACGGCGTCGCGCGGGCTTTTGGCTCCGCCGACGAGGCTGAGTTCGATCCAGTGATGCCTGTCCGGGTTGACGTTCTTCAGCAGCACGGGCACGCCGTCCATGTTGCTGATGACGACGTCAATTTTGCCGTTGTTGAACAGGTCGCCGAAGGCTGCACCGCGGCCCACGCTGACGGTGGCCAGCCCGGTGCCTTCGACCGGCGGAATCACGGTAAAGGATCCGCTGCCGGTGTTGTGGAAGAGTTGCGGCCGCTGGGCGTAGCTCTGGCCCCACTCGGGATGCTGATCGACCTGCGGATAGACGTGACCGTTGGCGATGAGCAGGTCCAGCCAGCCATCGTTGTCATAGTCAAGGAAGCCGTCACCAAAGGCGACGAAGGGGATGGTCGGCTTGGCAATGCCGGCCTTGTAGCTGACGTCGGTGAAGTTGCCGGTGCCGTCATTTTCAAAGACCACCTTGTAGTCGTCGGAGAAGGTGGTGCTGACGACATCGAGGTGGCCGTTGTTTTTGTAATCGCCCAGCGCCAGGCCCATGTTGGCCACCTCGCGGCCGCCTTCGTTGACGGCGAATCCGCCGGTGTAGCTGTCGTCCTCAAAGGTGCCGTTGTGCTTGTTGATGTAGAGGTAATTCGGCGAGGAGTCGTCGGCGACCAGCAGGTCCTGCCAGCCGTCGTTGTTGACGTCGGCAAAGACCGTGCCCAGGCCGTAGTAGCGGTCCGGATCGCTGACTCCGGCCTTCTGGCTGACGTCGGTGAAGGTGCCGTCGCCGTTGTTATGGAAGAGATGGTCGCGCTCGCCGTGCAGTCCGCGCGGACCACACATGACCAGCACCCCGCGATAGACGCAGCGCGAGTAGCCGACGACCTTGTTGCCGCTCAGCGGCGGATTGTTCACGTCGAAGTCGATATAGCCGTCCACGAACAGATCGAGATGCCCGTCACCGTCGTAATCACCGAAGGTGGCACCGGCAGACCAGCCGCCCAGCGCGACGCCGGCCTTTTCGGCCACGTCGGTAAAGGTGCCGTCATGGTTGTTGCGGTAGAGCCGGTTCTTGCCGTAGTTGGTCACGTAGAGGTCGGGCCAGCCGTCGTTGTCGAAATCGCCGACGACCACGCCGTAGCCCCAGCGGTCATTGGTGACGCCGGCCTGCGCGGCCACGTTGGTGAAGGTGCCGTCGTGGTTGTTGTGGAAGAGTGCGGCCTGCGGCGCTTTGGCCTTGCCGGCGAGCGCGTCGAAGGTGGAGCCGTTGACGAAGTAGATGTCGAGCCAGCCGTCGTGGTCATAGTCGAGCAGGGCCACGCCCGGACCCTTGGCTTCCAGGATGTACTTCTTTTCCGGCGTTCCCGCGGTGTGGTGCCAGGTGGTGAGACCGGCCTGCTGCGCCACATTCTGGAAGACAATGGGACCGCTTTTCACAAAGCCGCCTGCGGTGATGGGCCGGTGCTGGGCATCGAACTGCGCATCCTGCTGCACGCCGCTGGCAATGCCGCCCATCTGCTGGGCAGCCAGCGGCAGGGTGGCGCAGGCCGCCAGCAGGAGTCCGCAAAGAAGGGATTGCCGATGCCTGCGATGGGAGAGACTGCCGGAGGGTGTGCCGGGCACAGATGGGGAGGCAGTGGAGGACGCAACCAGAGAATCGAAGAAGGAAGCCAACCTGCTCATCGCATGGATTATACGGGAGCACAGGCAGAGCTGGCGCGGCTACAGATCACGCCTGCCTTCAAGGGCGCGCGTCATCGACACCTCATCGACGTACTCCAGATCACTGCCGGCCGGCACACCCGTGGCGATGCGCGTGATGCGCACGGGAAGCCGCCGCAGCAGCCCGGCGATCCAGTCTGCCGTGGCTTCGCCCTCCAGCGTGGGGCTGGTGGCAAGGATGACCTCCTCGATCTGGCCGGCCTCCACGCGTTCAATCAGCGAGCGGATGCGCAACTGCTCCGGGCCAACGCCGTGCAGCGGCGAAAGCGTACCGTGCAGCACATGGTACGAGCCATGGAAGCTGCGCGTGCGCTCGACGGAGGCAATGCTGGTCGGCTCCTCGACGACGCAGATCATGCGCTGGTTGCGCGTGGGATTGGCGCAGTAGGCGCAGGGGTCCACATCCGTGACGTTGTGGCAGATGGAGCAGAGGTGCAGGCTGGCCTTCAGCGCGGCCAGCGCCTCGGCCAGCGCCCGCGCATCGTCGTCGCTGGCCCGCAGCAGATGGAAGGCGTAGCGCTGCGCGGTCTTGCCGCCCACGCCGGGCAGTTTTCTCAGCTCTTCGATCAGCCTTGCCAGCGGTTCTGCGTATCGCTGCACCTTGTCTGCTCCTCGTTCGGTTGCGTTTCAGACTATGCCCTGCGCTTGAGGACTGGCAGGGATCAGACGCGGACGGTGCGATAGACGATGCCGGTGAAGACATCGGGTGTCATGCCGCCCTTGCCCCACTTGGCATCGAGTGCGGCGGTGGGCTTGCGCGCAATGGTCTCCTGCTCGCTGAGGCCGGCCTTCTTCAGCCGGGCCACGTTGTCGCGCACGGTGGAGAGCATGGCGTGGTACTCGACCAGCTGCGCCCGCGTGCCCAGCGGTCCATGGCCGGGGATGATGCGGGTCTGGTTGTCGGCCAGTTGCAGCGCCTGCGCCGAGGCGTGGATCATGCCGTCGATGTTGCCGCCCGAGCTTTCATCGATCAGCGGATAGACGCCGTTGAACCAGATGTCGGCCACATGCAGCACGTTGGCGTGCTGGAAGTGGAGGAAGATGTCGGTGTCGGTGTGGGCCGGCGCGTAGTGCTCCATGTGGATGCGGTCGCCATTGCGCCACAGCGTCATGGTCTGCTCGAAGGTGGTCACCGGCCAGGCAGGCTGCGGATAGGCCGGCATGGACAGATGCAGCAGGCCGATGCTCTGCGGCGTACGCAGCCGCTCGCGCGTCTTGCTGTGCGCCAGAATCTGGAAGCCGGCCTCATGCATGGGCTGGTTGCCGTCCACATGGTCCACGTGCCAGTGGGTGTTGACGAGCGTGGAGGCCGGATCCTTGCTGATGGCCTCAAGCGCAGCCAGGATGCGCGGGGCTGCGGGCATGTAGCTGCTGTCGATCAGCAGCTTGCCGTCCGGACCGGTCTGCACGGCCATGTTGCCGCCGTAGCCCTGCAGCAGGTGGATGTTGTCGGCCAGCCTGGTGACCTGAATGGGGGTTTTCGCAGCAGCGGCGCGGCTGGAGGCGACAAAGTCCTGTTGGGCTGCCTGGGCCACGCTGCGGATGGGCTGGGCGGCAACGACGGCGGCCGCACCGGCAAGGCGCAGAAAGGCGCGACGATTGGTGGGAAGATGCATGACGGTGCTCATGGAATGACTCTCGTTGACCTCGTGGATTCCTCTGGAAAAGTGGTGCCTGAAAACAATGCAGGGTTTGGTGGTTGTCTGCGGCCTGGCTCCTCAGCCCAGGCCGGGTAGATTGAGCCCGCCGAGCAGGCCGGAAAGCTGCGTCTTCAGATGCTGCTCGGCCTTGTTTCCGGCGTCGTTGACTGCGGCCACGATCAGGTCCTGCAGCATCTCCAGATCCGGCGATTCGCCGCTCAGGCTGGCCACGGCCGCAGGGTCAATGCGCAGTTGCAGCAGCTGCTTTTTGCCGTTCATCACGACCGTGACCGCGCCGCCGCCGCTGGCGCCCTCCACGTGAGTCTGGCTCAGCTTGCGCTGCACCTCCTCCTGCATCTGGCCGGCCTTGGCCATCATCTCCTGCAGCTTGAGTGGATTGAACATGTCAGCCTCCCGGATGCTCTGCTGTGCCCGCTTTCAGCCGGCCCGGCGCGGATACAATCCCGATGGAAAGTGGATGCGCCGGTGGCCGCTGCGATGCGGTTCCTGCCCTGCTATTTCGGACGCAAATCGATGACACTGCAAATCTCGGCGTCAAAAATCTCTGTGGACTTCAAAACCAGCGGATGGTTCCTGGCCTCCTGATCCACACTGCCCGCACTGGCGGAGGCGCGCGGAGCCACGGCCACGGACGAGTCGCCCGGCACGATGCGATAGCGCGGCGTGGCGCCGGCCTGCGTGAGCGCCTGGCGGATGAGCTTTTCTGCGTTGGCGTTGAAGGTGAGCCGGATCATGGTCGCCTTGGCCGGAACCTCAATGCGCAGCGAGGCGCCATCGGCAATCCATGCGGCCACGTCCAGCAGGGAGGCAGCCGAGCTGTGCCCGCCGCTGTCCAGCGCCTGCACGACGGCGGCCTTGACCGCTTCCAGCCCTGCCTCGGTCTCTGCGGCGGTCGGGGAATCGGAGGCAGTGGCTGCATCGGTGCCTGCATTGGCCATGGGAGCTGCCGTCGGTTCGGGAATCGCATCCACGCGCGGAGGCGTCTGGACCGGCTCCGTAATTTGTTCCGGAATTTGCTGCGTACTTTGCCCCGAAATTTGTTCCGGGACCGGAGCTATGACCGGAGCCAAAACCGGTTCTGCGACCGCTGTCGCGACCGCTTCCGGCATCATGCGCGGAACCAGTTGCGGCCCGGCGGCGCGAGCCAGCGCGCCCTCCGTGGCCAGAACAGTTGCCGTGGTGGTGACGGCCATCGGGCTGTGGGCTGGCTGTCCTGCGGCGGTGGGCTGCGCGGAGCCGGTCGGCGCTGCCGGGCCGGAGGCAAAGGGCGAAAGCGTGGGCTGGGCCGGACTGGTTGCCGGGCCGGAGGCTGGATTGGCTGCGGGGCTGGCTGCCGGTTTGGCAGCGTGGCCCGGTGCTGCCGTTGTCGCGCCTGTTGTCGCGCTTGATGCCGCGCCCGATGCCGGAGCCGTGCTGCGAGCCGAAGAGCTAGCGGATGGACCGGGCCGGGACGCAGCCGAAGCAGCGTTGTTGCCAGTCGCATGGCCTGACTGGGCCAGGCCGCTCAGCACCTGTTCCATGGGCACCAGGCGCTGGGCGTGGACCAGCTTGAGCAGTCCCAGCTCCAGGTGGAAGCGCTGCTCCTGCCGGAAGCTGAGATCGTCAAAGGTGCGCAGGAGCAGTTGCAGGTGGCGCGTAAGCTCCTCCTCGCTGAACAGCGCGGCGGTGCGGGCGGCGCGGGCCCGCTCTTCAGCGGCAATCTGCAGCAGCGATGTCTGCTCGCCGCCCAGGCTGGCCATCAGCGCATTGCGCAGGTAGCGGACCATCTGGCGGGCAATGGCGACGGGGCTGTTGCCGCTGGTCAGCAGCCGGTCCAGCTCCTGCATCAGCGCAGCGCTTTCCCCGGCATGGATGGTGGCAAAGAGCCGCTCGATGACGGCGTTGGGCAGGGCACCCATCAGCTCGCGCACCAGCGCGGCGTCCAACTGGGGCCGCCCGTCGCGTCGCGGGGCAGAGGCGATGGCCTGATCCATGATGGACAGCGCATCGCGCATGGAGCCGTCGCCGGCCTCGGCCAGCAGGGCCAGCGCCTCGTCTTCGCAGTCGATCGACTCCTGCACGGCGATGGTGCGGAGCTGGGCGAGGATGTCCTCAAAGCGGACGGCGTGGAAGCTGAAGTGCTGGCAGCGGGAGCGGATGGTCTGCGGAATGTTTTCCGGCTCCGTGGTGGCCATCATGAAGATGGCCCACTCCGGCGGCTCTTCCAGCGTCTTCAGAATGGCGTTGAAGGCGGCATCGGTGATCTGATGGGCCTCGTCCAGCAGGAAGATTTTGTAGCGGTCGCGGGCCGGCCGCACGGTGGCCTGGCTGCAGATGGAGCGGACGTCGTCAATGCCGCGGTTGGAGGCGGCGTCAATCTCAATGAAGTCGAACGACTGCGTGGCCACGCTTTCCGCATTGCCGCCGGAGGAGATCTCCCGGCAGCTGACGCATTGCAGGCAGGGCTCCACGTCCGGCCGCTCGGCGGAGCCGACCTCAGAGCGGCAGTCCAGCGCCATGGCCAGAATGCGGGCGATGGTGGTCTTTCCGATGCCGCGATGGCCGGAAAAGATGTAGCCATGGGCGATGCGCTGCTGCTGCAACGCATTTTTCAGCGTGCGCGTCACATGCTCCTGCCCTGCCACGTCGGCAAAGCGCTGCGGACGATATTTTCGCGCAAGAACCTGGTAAGCCATCGCGTCCTGCTCCCAATGGGATTGTAACGGCTGGGTGCTGCCGGGGGCTGTGAGAAAAACGGGCATGGGCGGATTGCCGGGCATCTTCGCGGGTGGAAACCGGCATCGTACGGGGCGTGGACAAGGCGGTGCGGATTACCGCCTGACGATCAAAACACAGAACGGCCGGTCGCGGCGGGGCCCGTCCCTTGCGCGAATCGGCCACAGGAGTCTCCATGCAACGGAAAGCGATCTGGGCGGCAGCCCTGCTGTTTGCCCTTCCCTGTGCGGCCTCGGCTGCCATTCGAACCGACTTTAACCATCACGCGGATTTTGCTCATTTTCATACCTTTTCCATCGGCAAGATCACCACCACCAACCCGCTGGATGCCAGCCGGATTCGTCGCGTGGTCACGCGTGATCTGGAGATGCGCGGCCTGCAGCTGGTGCCCACCGGCGGTGACCTGGTGGTCTTTGCCAAGGATCGGGTGAAGACCGAGCACGATATGGAAACCATGTACAACGGCATGGGCGGCGGCTGGGGCGATGGCTGGGCCTGGGGTGATGACTGGGTTCCGGACTGGGATGGCGGCTTTGATTCGATGGGAGCCGGTGACGTGACTACAACCGAGGTGGATCGTCGGATGGGTAAGTTTGTCCTCGATCTCTTTCAGGGCTCCAGCAAGAAGCTGCTCTTCCGCGGTGTTGCCGATCAGCAGATTTCGTCCAAGTCCTCCAAGGACAAGAAGACGCTGGACAAGGATGCCGATGAGATGCTGAAAAAGCTGCCGATCAAGCCGATGAAGCAGAGCCGGATGAAGATGTAGGCCGCAGCCATGCCTGCAGGGCTGCGACTGCAGAAACGGCTGCCGGAGGATGGCCAGCAGGCCGCAGGGTGCCTGCCTTCCACTATGCTGGAAGCAGAGGCACGCTGCGGCCCCCTTGACTCTTGATCTTGGCTTGGGTTGGGCGCGGTGTGAGACCGATGGTTGGAGTGGAAACGGCATTGCGTGCATCCTGGAACCGATGGCTGATCGTGAGCCTGCTGGCGGCAGCCGGCAGCGTGGCGCTGGCGCAGAGCGGCTCAGCTCCGCAGGCGAATCCCTTCCCGGAGGACGGCGGTGCGGCAGCCGCCAAGCCCGCTGCCGCCCAGCCTGCAACCGCCAAGCCCGAAACCCAGGCAACGCAGCAGACAGGCACGCAGGCCGCTCCACCGGCTGCCGATGCCTCCAAACCCGCAGCAGGGAAGGCCGCGCAGAATCCCTTTCCCGGGGAAGGTTCGGATGCGCCCATCATTCCCGTGGGTCAGGGCGAAGCCGTTGCGGCTCCCCGGCATGCGACGGACTCGCCGACCGTCTCCGATATTGATCCCGACGGTGACCCGGTGCGCACGCCGGAGTGGGACGACCCGGAGAGCAATCCGGCAACGGCTGCGCAGGAGCAGGAGGCCTCGGGCGGATACAGCTCCAGTGCCGCAGGTGTGCAGGATTGGAACACTCCGGACCCGGTGCAACAGACCAGCGGTAAGCGCCGGCACGGACGGGGCAGCCGGCAGGACGACGCGCCGGTGGTGCAGACTCCGGAGCAGCAGATGAAAGAGGATCTCAACGTCGGATCGTTTTATCTGGACCAGAAGAACTGGATTGGCGCCGAAAACCGGTTTGCCGACGCCTTTCAGATGAATCCGGAGCAGACCGATGCGCTGTGGGGGCTGGCCGTGGCCGAGCAGCATCTGCAGGAGTTTGCCAAGGCCCGCCAGCACTATGAGCTGTTCCTGAGCTATGGCATGGATGGGCGCAAGGCCAAGGAAGCGCGCAAGGCGCTGAAGGAGATGCCGCAGGGCAGCGACCACTGACGGCCATCCCGGAGCGGCGTGCGCTTCAGGGCGGAATCCAGCAGGTCACGTAGCTTCAGGCCGGGAAGCTACAGGCCGGAATGCAGCAGGCTGCGAAGATTCGGGCCGGGAAGATTCAGGCCGGGAAGCGCAGCATCCAGAGGCGCAGCAGCCAGGCCGGTTGGAAGAGCTCGACCAGAGCCGCCACGGCCAGAAAACTGCCCAGCGGCAACGGCATCTGGGACCAGTCCTGCGAATCGTCCGGGGTGCTGCGCCGCCAGCGCAACACCACCCAGCCAAGCAGGGCCGCCAGGCTGGCTGCCAGCACCGCGACAAAGAGGGCATCGATCATGGCCCGGAAGCCGAGCCAGGCGCCCAGCGCGGCCAGCAGCTTGGCATCGCCCAGCCCCATGCCTTCCCGCCGCCGCACCAGCCAGTAGACGAGCCGGATGAGCAGCACGATGGCCGCACCGGACAGCGCTGCGAGCGCAGCAAAAAGCAGAGCGGCAAATACCGGCCCGAAGGCTGGTCCAGAGACTTGCCCAGAGATTTGTCCGGCCCGGACGGAGCTGCCCAGCGCCGCAAGACCGGCTGCGCGCAGCAGTTCCCCCTGCAGCAGGCTGAGCGGCTGCGGCAGCAGCGGGGCACGCACGGTCTGCCAGAGCAGCCCCAGCGCAATGGCCGGGTAGGTGACGCGATCCGGCAGCCAGAAGTGCTCCCAGTCCAGCGCAGCCAGCAGCACCATGAGCCAGCAGAAGACGGCCCATGCCGCTGCCTGCAGCAGCCCGAGCGGAGCTGAAATTGCCGCCGTCGGGATGGCTGCCGCGACGCAGAAGGCCCACAGTGCGGCCATGGCCAGCTCCACCAGCGGATAGAGGATCGGAATGGGGCTGCCGCAGGCGTGGCACCGTCCGCGCAGCAGCAGCCAGCTCAGCAGCGGAAGATTCTGCCACCAGGCAAGCGGCTGGTTGCAGTGCATGCAGTGCGAGCCGGGCAGGACCAGGCTTTGCCCCTCGGGCATGCGCACGCGGACCACATTCAGAAAGCTGCCAAAGACGGCGCCAAACAGTGCGCCGAGCAGGATGGGGACGAGGTTTTCCAATGTGCCATGCATGCAGGGAGCGGCTGCCCTGTCCTTTCCGCGATGCCTGTTCCACAAGCAGGTTACAGTAAAAGCATGCACCGCGATTCGGATCTTCCAGCCACAGCCCTGTCCGTGGAGCCTGCCGCCCGTCAATTTGCCGAGTCCGTGGAGATCATGGCACGACTGCGCGCTCCGGATGGATGCCCGTGGGATCGCGAGCAGAGCTTCGACTCCATCCGCAAGTACACGCTGGAGGAGACCTATGAGGTGCTCGATGCCATTGAACGCAGGGACTGGTCCAATCTGCGCGAGGAGCTGGGCGACCTGCTGCTGCAGGTGCTCTTCTATGCGCAGATGGCAAGCGAAAGCGAGGCGGTCGGTTTTTCCATCGCGGATGTGCTTGGGGAGTTGAATCGCAAGCTGGTTCGCCGCCATCCGCATGTCTTTGGCGAGGAGGCTTCGCGCAGGGCGGGAAACACGGCCAGCGTGGATGCGGCGGGATCGTCGGAGCAGGTGCTGGCCAACTGGGAGGCCATCAAACAAGCAGAGAAACGCAGGCAGGCAGAGAAAAACGGGCAGGCCGATGCGACCCCCGCAGCCAGTCGTCTGGATGCGGTTTCGCGCAGCCAGCCGGCCCTTGCCGAGGCTGCGCAGATCGGCTCCGCCGCGGCCAAGGTGCGTTTCGACTGGCCGCAATGGCAGATGCTGCTGGACAAGCTCTCCGAGGAGACGGCGGAGCTGGTGGCTGAGGCCACGCAGCCGGAGGATGCGCCGCGCAGGCAGGCGCGCATCGAGGCCGAACTGGGAGACATGCTGTTCACCGTCGCGCAGCTTGCGCGGCATCTGCACGTGGATGCCGAGATGGCGCTGCGTGCCGCCAATCTGCGCTTTCGGCGGCGGTTTGCCGGCATGGAGCAGATGGCCGGCGATGCGCTGCCGGATGCCGATGCCGAAGAGCTGGAAGCACTGTGGCAAAGAGCCAAGCAGGCCATGGCGGCCACGGAGGCAGGAGAGTCATGATGCAAATTCGTTCCTGTAGCGGGCTGGAGGAACTGGAGGCCTGCGTGCAACTGCAGGTGGACGTCTGGGGCTATGCGGATGGGGATGTGATTCCGCGCCGCGTCTTCCTGGTGGCGCAGAAGATTGGCGGGCAGGTGCTGGGCGCCTTTGACACGGATCGCGCCGGTGCAGCCGGGCAGAGCCACGCCACGCAGGGCGACGCCGGCTGCATGGTGGGATTTGCGCTGGCGCTGCCGGGCGTAAAGAGCAGCAGCGGGCAGCCGGTCAGCTATCTGCACTCGCACATGCTGGCCGTTCGCGAGGGGTATCGGAACGCCGGCATTGGCCGCCGCCTGAAACTGGCACAGCGCGAGGATGCACTGCAGCGCGGCATCACACGTATGGAGTGGACCTTCGATCCGCTGGAGATCAAGAACGCCCATCTCAATCTGCACCGGCTGGGCGCGATTGTGCGCCGCTACGAGCCGAATTTCTATGGCAGCTCCAGCTCCCGGCTGCAGGGGGGATTGCCCACCGACCGGCTGGTGGCCGAGTGGTGGATGGATTCACCGCGTGTGCATGCCCGACTGCGTCCGCAGACGGCAGAGCTGCTGCCCCAAGCCGGACTGGACAGGGCAGAGCAGGGCGAAGCAGAGCAGGGCGCAGCAGGACTGGGCTCTGCCGTGGACTTGGACGCAGGCATGGAAGTCGTGGTGCCTGCGGCCATCTCCCAGTGGAAGGCCGATGCCGCAACGCGCGACCGGGCCGCTGCCGTGCAGACGCGCAACCGCGAGCAGTTGCAGCAGGCCTTTGCGCAGGGGCTGGCCATTGTGGATTATCGGCTGGACGCCGACGGATCGGGCCGGTTTCTGCTGGCACCGTGGAACGAGCCGTAACACCGGCTGGATGGCCGAATGCCAGGCCAAATTCCAACCTTGGCGCGGGCTGCGGGCAGCTCCGGATAACGGTACGGAAAAAGCCAATTCTGCCCGGCGACAGAGTTTTGTGGCACCATAAGAGTGATCCACTCCGCAGCATTTCCACCCGGTCAGGGTGCAGCAACCTTCCCCCGATTGACTTTCTGGAGTGGCCGCTGTCTCCAGAGAACGCATAGAAGGAATCCATGCAGGGAACGAATGCCATGAAAATTGACGCCATTTATCTGCGCGAACTGAATCTCCCGCTGGTACGGCCCTTTCAGACAAGCTTCGGAGTCACACGGGACCGTCGTGTGCTGCTGGCCGAGGTCCACTCCGAGGGACTGATCGGCTGGGGCGAGTGCACGGCCGGTGAGCATCCACACTTCTCCGAGGAGTCGGTGGACTCCTGCTGGCAGGTGATGGTGCAGGAGCTGGGTCCGGTGCTGGCTGCGGCCACGCCCGAGCACGGCGGACAGATTCCGCGGCTCTTTGCGCAGGTGCGCGGCAATCGCATGGCAAAGGCCACGCTGGAGAATGCGATCTGGGATCTGGAGGCGCAGCGCAAGGGCATCTCCCTCAGCCGCCTGCTGGGTGGCACGCGGGATCGCATTCCGTGTGGAGTCTCCATCGGCATCCAGTCCAGCATTGACGAGCTGCTGGCCACGATTGACCGCGAGGTTGCCGCCGGGTATCAGCGCATCAAGCTGAAGTGCAAGCCGGGCTGGGATCTGGAGGTCTTCGAGCGGGTGCGGAATCGCTTTCCCTCCATCACGCTGAGCTGCGATGCCAACTCCGCCTATCGGCTGCGGGATCTGGACCACCTGGTGCAGTTTGAAGCCTTTGATCTGCTCATGATCGAGCAGCCGCTCTGGCACGATGATTTCTACTTCCACTCGATGCTGCAGAAGCGGCTCTCGACGGCCATCTGCCTGGATGAATCGATCCGCAACCGGCGCGATGCGCTGGCCGCCATTGAGATGGAATCCTGCCGCATCATTAACATCAAGCTGGGGCGCGTGGGCGGATTTTCCGAGGCCATCGCCGTGCACAATGCCGCCTATGAGCGGGGCATTCCGGTCTGGTGCGGAGGCATGCTGGAGTCCGGCATTGGCCGCTCCCACAACATTGCGCTCTCCACGCTGCCCAATTTCTCGCTGCCCGGTGATGTCTCCGCCTCGCGCCGCTACTGGAGCGAGGACATCATCGAGCCGGAGGTCACGGTTACGCCCGGCGGCGAGATTGAGATTGCCGATGCCCCCGGTCGCGGCTACTCGGTGCGCATGGATCGCGTGGAGCAGTTGACCGTGCGCAAGGAGCGGATTCAGGCGCGCATTGCGGTCGCCGTCTAAGCCACCTCTGCGGAAGCCAGCCCTGCGTCCGGCGTGGGGTCAGCGCCGGGTCAGCAGGCGGATGCGCTCGGCCTCCTGCGGCCAGCCGGCGATCAGCTCGTCGGCGGTGCCACCCTCGTAGTCGGCAAAATCAAAGCCCGGGCAGACGGTGCAGCCCATCAGCGCCCAGCGGCCCTGTTCCAGCAGCCGCGTGCCCTGCCACACTCCGGCGGGCACCAGCACCTGCACCTGTTCGCCGGCCTGCAGTTGCTGCCCCATGCGCACAATCCGGGAGCTGCCGTCGGGCCACAGCTGCAGCATCTCCACGGCATCGCCGCTGTAGAAGTGGAAGATCTCATCCGAAGCAAGGCGATGCATCTCGGAAAACGTCCCCGGCTCCAGCAGGTAATAGATGGCGCTGCCGCTGGCGCGGCTGCCGCGTGGCGTCCCGGTTGCCGTGGCGGCGGTGTAGGTGCGGCGATAGTATCCGCCCTCGACCGGATGCGGCTCCAACTGGAGCAGCCTGCGGATGGACGCTGCGTTCGGTTCTTCCATGCTGCCTGAATCTCCCTGGGGCTGCGCGTGCGGCAGTTTTCCGCCGATGCTTCCGGCGATACAATCAGTGTATGCAGATCCTGCTTTACTCCGCATCCTGGTGCCGGGATTGTCGCGCCGCCAAGCGCTACCTTGCCGAGCGCACGATTGCATACACCGAGATTGACATTGAATCGACCCCCGGCGCCGCCGAGGAGGTGATTCGCCACGTGGGCAAGCGTGCCATTCCGCAGCTGGTCATCGACGGGGAGTGGTTCCAGCCCTATCGCCCCGGCGAGGGACTGCTCTATGACGAGCTGGATCGCCGCTTTGGCGTGAACGTTTAGCCCGTTGTTGCCGGGCCGTCCCGTTGTTGCTGGGCCATTAGGCGTTGCCCTGGCTGCCCCTATTCCTGCCGCAGAAAGGTTCTTCCGTTGATCGAGCGATATACGCTGCCTGCCATGGGCGCTCTGTGGAGCGACGATGCCAAATACCGCTGCTGGCTCCAGGTGGAGTCGGCTGCCAGCCTGGTTCTGGCCGAGTTTGGCGTGATTCCCGCCGAAGCGGCACAGGCCATTGCCGAGCGCGCCAGCTTTGATCTGGGGCGGATTCAGGCCATTGAGGCTGAAGTCCGGCATGACGTGATTGCCTTCACCACGGCGGTGGCCGAGTCGCTGAAGGCGCAGGGGCTGGGCGATGCCTCACGCTGGCTCCATTACGGACTGACGTCGAACGATGTGGTGGATACGGCCCAGGCGCTGCAGATCAAGGCTGCCTCCGAGCTGATCCGCACGTCGATCGAGGGCTTTCTTGCCGTTCTGCGGCGGCGTGCGCTGGAGTTCAAGCACACGCCGACCATCGGACGCACGCATGGCATCCACGCCGAGCCGACCACCTTTGGCCTGAAGCTGCTGAACTGGTATGCGGAGATGGAGCGGAATCTGGTCCGCTTCAACACAGCCGCCGAAGAGATGCGCGTGGGCAAGCTCTCCGGTGCGGTGGGCACCTTTGGCCATCTGAAGCCGGAGCACGAGGAGCGCATCTGCGAGCGGCTGGGCCTGAAGCCTGCCCCGGTGGCCACGCAGGTCATCCAGCGCGATGGACATGCTGCCTACATCTCCACGCTGGCGGTTCTGGGCTCCACGCTGGACAAGATTGCCGTGGAGGTGCGCCACCTGCAACGCACCGAGGTACGCGAGGCGCAGGAGTACTTCAGCGAAAAGCAGAAGGGCTCCTCGGCGATGCCGCACAAGAAGAATCCCATTCTGAGCGAGCAGATCAGCGGACTGGCGCGCGTGCTGCGCTCCAACGCTCAGGCGGCGCTGGAGAATGTGGCGCTGTGGCATGAGCGGGATATCTCCCACTCGTCGGTGGAGCGGATCATCTTCCCGGATTCGACGATCCTGACCCACTACCTGTTGACGCGCATCACGGACCTGATCGACCGGCTGCTGGTGTATCCGGCACGGATGCAGCGGAACCTGGAAAGCACGGGCGGGCTGATCTTCAGCGGACAACTGCTGCTGGACCTGGCCGAGGCCGGCATGCTGCGCGAGGATGCCTACCGGCTGGTGCAGGGCCACGCGATGCGCGCCTGGAAGGATGATCTGGTCTTCCGCGATGAGGTGGCACGCGATGCAGAAATTACCGCGCGGCTGAGCACAGAGGATTTGCAGCGCACTTTTGACATGCACCGGCAACTGGCGCATGTGGATGCGATCTTTGCCCGGGTGCTGGGCGAGTAACTCCAGCGGGACGGGACAGCGGGCTGGGTTGGACTGCGGAGTCTGCTCTGGCATTGCGGCAAATGGCCGGGGGTGTTTGTGATGCCGCCAACAGACCCGTTTGCAGGGGCTGTAAGCTGGGAATGAGGCATACTTTGTTTCCATCCGGGGGGACTGGACTTGAACCTGACCGTTGCCATGACCGGTGCCAGTGGTGCGATCTTTGGTCGTCGTCTGCTGGCTGTGCTGGAGTCCGATGAGCGGGTGGAGCGGGTGCATTTTCTGCCGTCGGAAAACTCGCTGCGGGTGATGGCCGAGGAGCTGAACCTGGCCGGTCGGAACCAGTTGCTGGAGCGGCTGCTGGGCCATGCGCCACGCAAGACGACCCAGCATGTGGACTCGGATATCGGAGCCTCGATTGCCAGCGGCAGCTATCCGTCCAGCGGCATGATTGTGCTGCCGTGCAGCATGGGAACACTGGCGGCGATTGCCAACGGGATGGCCAATTCGCTGATTGCGCGGGCCGCCGACGTGACGCTGAAGGAGCGCAGGCCGCTGCTGCTGTGCGTGCGGGAGACGCCGCTGAACCGGATCCACCTGCGCAACATGCAACTGGCCGCCGAGGCCGGAGCCGTGATCTTCCCGCTGATTCCTGCCTTCTATCATCGGCTGACGAGCCTGGAAGAGGTGGCACACCAGTATGTGTGCCGCGTGCTGGGCCACCTGGGACTGCCGCAGGCCGATGCCTTTGTGTGGAGCGAGGAAGAGTAGGCCGCCGGGCCGGAATCAGGCTCTGAAAATGGGCTGCAGGCTATTTTCAGGGTTTGTGGCATACTGGCGCTGGGCAAGTGTTATTCCCGTGATTTTTTGCAAACGTATATTTTTAGTTTTTCGCGCAATGGCCGGTTTTGGCTGGGGATGGGCTTGGATTTGGGTGGGTTTTGCGCGGGAAGTTTGCGGGAATATATTTCCACAAATAATTGATTATAAATTACTTAACTATTTTCTGCTCCAGGTGAATCCGGGTTTCGTGCCGTGCGCCGGACTGCTGCCAGAGGGTCCAGGCTTTGTGCAAAATCGGGCGCGCGAAGGCTTCGACGAGCGGGCTAGACTCCGGCTGCCACTCGGCGGCGGGAACCCAGCGGACGTCGTCGGCATCGCTGGCTGCGGCCAGGGAGCCGCCGGTGATGCGGCAGAGAAAATCAGCCAGGACATAGTGATAGCGAATGCGGACGGGGTTGGCGGGGTCGGGGTGAATGCGTTCGACCAGTTCGACCAGGTGGAGCGGCTCAACGCGCAGGCCGGTTTCCTCCTCGATCTCGCGGGCGACGGCGGTTTCCAGCCGTTCGCCGACCTCGACCAGTCCGCCGGGGATGGACCAGCGGCCGCGCGCCGGTTCCTGGCCGCGCTGCACCATGAGCAGGGAGCCGTCGGCGTGGAAGAGGATGCCGGCGACGCCGAGCAGCGGCAGCGGCGGAAACTCCCGGGAGTGGGTCATTGCGGGATCTGGTCCATGGGCAGTTCGATGGCGAAGGTCTGGGTGCCATTTTTCTGGGCATAGGCCCAGAGGCCGTGGAAGTTTTTGCGCAGGCCGGGATGGATGCGAAGCAGGGCGGTCATGACGTTGACGGCTTCAGTGCGGGCTGCGGCCGGATCGGTGGTGCCGCTGCCGTCGTAGGTGAGCGCGAGGTCGGCAGAGTGCAGGGATGTGTCCAGATGGACGGCGGTGAGCTGCCAGGAGGATCCGTTGCCGGAGGGCGTGAGCGAGAGCATGAGCGGGAGGGATTTGGCCGGGGGACTGACGCGCTGTTGCTCGGCCTCGAGCTTCTGCAGGTTGGGCGAGGTGAGGAAGTTGACGGGCAGCAGAAGCCAGCGGGCAACGTCGTAGCTGAACCAGGCGCTCCAGTTGTCGGTGGTGTCGGCAGCAGCGCGGGCCTGCTTCCAGTAGGCGACGCCGTCGCGTCCGTCGAGGGCGCCTTCACGGGCGTAGAGTCCGCCGAGCTTCCAGCCCTGGCTGTCGGCCAGGATCATGGCGAGCTGTCCGTCGAGCGGGGAGTGCAGGGCGTCTCCCATGACCAGTGCGTAGCGGCCCGGAGGCAGATTCTGGAGGTTGACGGTGACGGTGAGGGTGCTTTCCGGGTTGGTGCAGAAGAATTCGGTGTCCTGCGCGGACTTCTGGTCGGAGGCATCGAGCAGGTACATGGTGCGCCAGCGGAGGGTGCCGCCGACAAAAAGCGGATGGGCGCTGAGGATGACGCTGCGAATCGAATCCCAGTCGCTGCGGATGGCAGGCAGCAGCGTGGCATAGACGGCATCGGTGTTACCGGCCTGGACGGCGGTGGCCAGGCTGTTGCTGGTGGCCAGCAGTGCGGCGCGGTCAGTGGGCGTAAGGGAGCCCTGCATGGTGCAGGAGGCAGCCAGTGCCGAGGGAATGCCCAGCAGGAGGGAAGCGGCAAGCAGGAGGAATGCAGCAGGACGATTCTTCACGTGGGACAGGACTCCTTCGATCGGGCGGATGGCAGCAGCCGGTGGGCGGGGCGCGCGAGGCGAAAAGCGAAGCTGTCGCGAAGCCAGACCCGAAGACGCGCTGAGCGAATCCGGAACATTGTTAGTCTAGTACAGTGAGTGTGTGCTGCGCGGGCAGGGATGCGCGTGGCCGAGGAAAGAGTTTCCGGAAAGAGCCTGATGCCAAAGAGAGCGAATCCCGTGCAAGGAAGCTGGAAGGCCGGACGAAGCTGGAAGGCCGGACGAAGCTGGAAGCGCGGCCGCGCGGCCTTGCTTCGGGCTGTGAGGGCGGGCGTTCTGCTGGGTATGCTCCCGGTGGTCGGCCTGCTGTGCAGCGTGGGTACGGCGCAGGCGCAGGCAGGCCAGAGTGCGCAGGCAGGCCAGAGTGCGCAGCCGGGCCAGACGCCGACGACGGTGAAGGCGACGGGCAAGCCGACTGCGACAGGAAAGGCGACTGCGGCCGGCAAGGCGACAAAGGCGGTCGAGCCGGTTAAGACGGGCAAGGCGACGGGCAAGGCGGTTGTCCGCAGGCATCGCCGCAAGGCAGAGAAGAAGCCGAAGCCTGCGGCGGTGGCCGCGGTGCCGCAGATTCCGCCGCCACCTCCGCCGCCGGACTGGCCGGCGCTGAAGGCCGCGCTGCCGGCGACGGTGCACTGGGATGGGCATGTGCTGAGCGTGGTGGCCAACAACTCCAGCCTGCAGCAGGTGGTGCGGGCCATCAGCAAGGCAACGCATATTCCGGTGACAGGGCTGGCGAGCGATCAGCGGCTCTTTGGCAGCTATGGGCCGGGTGCGCCGCGGCAGGTGCTGGGCGAGCTGCTGGAAGGCTCCGGCTACAACGTGCTGATGATTGGCGGCAGCCAGAGTGGGATTCCGGAGCGGGTGGAGCTGAGCGCGCGCGGAACGGGAAGCGATGCGGGCAGTGCACGGCCCGGCTACAGCGAGCCACAGCCGATGAATCAGGGGCTGGTGCAGCAGCAACTGCAGCCGCCGAGTCCGCCGAATCTCTATCGCCCGCAGCAGCCGGGGATGACGCCGCAGCAGTTTCTGGAGCAGCGGCAGCAGATGATGCAGCAGCAGGGCAATCCGCCACAGAATCCCCCGCAGAATCCACGACAGTAGCGATTGCGTGCCTGGAGTCGAGGCATCCTGAGCCGATGCAGGCAGTTCTGCATGGCCCAGCCGCCGGGTTGCGGATTTGATCCGGTGAAGCGAGGCTGCGCCGGGCGGTTGTGGCCGGGTGCGTGCGGGAGCTGGGCGCAGGGGATAATCAGACTGTGAGCATACAAGCGATGGTTGCAATGGTCCCGATGGCCCCAATGGTCCAGATGGCCCAGGCCGCGAAGCCGTGGCTGCTGCCGGTCTTCTGCTGGCTGTTTGCGCTGGGGTGGGTGTGGCAGGCGGTGGAGCGCTGGCGGCATCGGAAGGCGACGGCGGAGCTGCGCGCGCTGCCGATGGCCGAGGTTGCAGATGAGGCCGGGGCTGGCGATGAAGCTGGGCCGCAGTTGACGGTGATTGTTCCGGCCTGCAATGAGGAGGACGGGATTGAGGCCACGCTGCGGGGATTGCTGGCTTCGCGCGGGCTGCGGCTGCAGATTGTGGCGGTGAATGACCGCTCGACCGATGCCACCGGAGCGCGGATGGAGGCGGTGGCGGCGGAGTGGGCCGGGCAGGCTTGTGGACAGGCGGCTGCCGGGCATCGGCTGGAGGTGCTGCACATCCCCGCGCTGCCGGAGGGATGGCTGGGCAAGCCGCATGCGCTGGCGATGGGAGCCGAGCGCGCGCTGGCGGAGTGGATTCTCTGTACCGACGGGGATGTGGTCTTTGCCGAGGATGCGCTGGCGCGTGCGCTGGGATGGGCCGAGCAGGAGCGGGCGGATCATCTGGCGGTGCTGCCGGAGTGGGTGGTGAGCAGCCGGGCCGAGCGTGCGTTGCAGGGGGCGATGTTTGCCATGACCGGCTGGACGACGCGGACGTGGAAGGTGGCCGATCCGAAGGCGCGGGATTTTCTGGGTGTGGGTGCCTTCAACCTGATGCGCAGGAGCAGCTATGAGGCACTGGGTGGCTTTGCGGCGCTGCGCATGGAGGTGCTGGAAGACCTGCGGATGGGCTGGCGCGTGAAGCAGGCCGGCATGCGGCAGCGCGTGGCCTGGGGGCAGGGCATGGTGCGCGTGCGCTGGGCCAACGGCGCCTGGGGCGTGGTGCGCAATCTGGAGAAGAATATCTTTGCGCTGTTTCGCTATCGACTGCCGCTGGCGCTGGCGGCCTGCGTGGGCGTGGCGCTGCAGGTGTGCGTGCCGGTGGCGGCGCTGATTGTGGGCGGCATTGCCGGGGCAGGTGCCGGGATGGCTGCTGGGCCGGGTATGTGGACGCTGGCGGCTGGGGTGGCGACGGCGGCGGCGCTGGTGGCGGTCTATGCCGAGCAGCGGCGGCGGATTGCGGTGCCGGTGGGCTATGTGCTGCTGTTTCCGGTGGCGCTGGCAGTCTTTCTGTTTGCGATGCTGCGCTCGATTGCGATGACGCTGGCGCGGGGCGGGGTGGTTTGGCGGGGGACGCTGTATCCGCTGGCGAAGCTGCGGGCGGCGGCCGGGCGCGGCTGGTAGCCGGCTGGCTGCGTGTGGTCTGGGTGCGGTGTCAGCGCGCGTTGGCCGGGCGCTGGACGGTGCTGTAGTTGTTCATGAAGCTGCGGCGGCGGCCGTGGGTGGAGAGGTTGGGATCGGAGACCGGCATCTGGTCGGATTGGCCGAAGAAGCCGCGCAGCAGTCGGGGGTTGGGACGGAATTTTTCCGGGCCTCCGGTGAACTGGCGGGCGTTGCTGATCATGATGCCCATGCGGCGGTGCATGGGCCGG
>JAJZGG010000045.1 GCA_021804965.1 Acidobacteriota bacterium | reverse complement strand
ATTCCCGCATCAGTTCGGCATTGCTCCCCGGATTCACATGCTCATTATTCCGCGGCTTTGGCCGGCCGGCTGCGGCATGTGTCGGGATCGAACCAGAATCGGCAAGGAATCAAGGTGTGTACGTACCTGCGGAGGAAATGACGGCGGATGCGCCTGCGCGAACGGGAGGGAAATCTGCGGGAATTTCATATTGACAGAATGGGCAGGTCATACAATACGAAAAACGATCTGTGCGGGAGGAGTATTGGTGAACGCGATGGATGTGGCGGCGTTGCCCTGGGGCAGTGTGGAACTGGAAGAACACCTGCGGCAGGAAGTGAGGGAGACAGCGGTTTTCGATTGCGATGGAACGCTGTGGAGCGGGGATTCCGGCTATGGATTCATGCTCTGGTCCATAGAGCAGGGACTGATCTCGCGCGAGGCCAGCGACTGGATGGACGAGCGGCATCGGGCGTATGAAGCTGGAGCTGTGAGCGAAGAGCAGATCTGTGGGGAGATGGTTCAGGTCTATGCCGGTTTGCGCGAGGAGGAGATTGCCCGTGCGGCAAAAGAGTTTGTGCAGCGCAGCGTACGCGGGCAGCATTTTGCCGAGATGGAGCGTGTGGTGCACGGGCTGCGGCAGCGCGGCGTGAGCCTGTGGGCGGTGAGCTCGACCAATCGTTGGGTGGTTGCGGCCGGAGCGGAAGCCTTTGGGATTGCTCCCGGGCAGGTGCTGGCTGCGACGGTTCGCGTGACCGAGGGGCAGCTGACTGCGGAGATTCTGGACGTACCGACCGGCGGGGCCAAGGCGGTTGCGCTGCGACGGGTTGGCCTGGTGCGGCCGGATGTGGTCTTTGGCAATTCGCTGCACGATGTGGCGATGCTGGAGATGGCGCGTCTGGCGGTTCCGGTGAATGCCTCCGAAGGCCTGCGCGAGATTGCTGCGCAGCGGGGATGGCGACTGCTGCAGCCGACCGGCGCGCAGGGCAGCAGAGAGATTGTGGACCACGCCTGAGCCGGACGGAAATGCGCTGTCGGGGCAGGTGAAGTTCGATTGGATGGAAAGTGTGGATGGCGCGGAGCCTGGGAGAGGCTACACTGTGTGTGTGACACAGAACGGGGCCAACGAAGCAATCGGGGAAAACAGGATCGGCAAGTCTCCCACGGTACGGCTGGTGGCTGTGGGTCTGATATTGCGCGGGAACACGGTGCTGATCTGCCAACGCCGACCGGATCAGCCGATGGCGCTGCAATGGGAGTTTCCCGGGGGCAAGATTGAACCGGGCGAAACGGCCGAGCAGGCGCTGCATCGGGAGCTGATGGAAGAGCTGCGCATTGATGCCGAGATTGGCCCGCAGATCACCCATATTCGCCATACGTATCGGCATGGCGGGGCTGTGGATCTGCAGTTCTTTGCCGTGAATCGTTTTTCGGGCGAGATTGGCGAACACATCTTCCACGATGTTCGCTGGGTGACCCTTGAAGAACTGCCGCAGTATGACTTTCTGGCCGCAGACAGAGGGCTGATCGCGGATCTGGCAAGCGGCAAGCTGCTCTGAGGAACTGCTCGGCGGAGCGCATGCTCAGGGATGCGTCTCAGGGATGGGCAAAGATCAGCGCCACGTTCAGTCCGATGACAACCAGGCTGGTAACCCAGGCAATCGCGTTGAAGAGGCGGGAGTTGACATACTCGCCCATGATGTCGCGCCGGTTGATGAGCACCAGCATAAGCACAATGACGACCGGCAGCAGGATGCCGTTGAGCACCTGTGAAAGGATGGCCACGTTGATCAGCTGCGCATCCGGCAGGAACAGAACCGTGATGGCTCCTCCGCCGATGAGCAGGGTGTAGAGCCAGTAGAAAAAAGGCGCCTCGCGAAAGCTTTTATCGACCCCCGACTCCAGCCCCAGTCCTTCGCAGACGGTGTAAGCAGTGGAAAGCGGCAGGATGGAGGCGGCGAACAGGGATGCGTTGAACAGGCCGAAGGCGAAGAGCAGGAATGCGTAATCGCCGGCCAGGGGACGCATGGCCTCAGCGGCATCGGATGCCACCTGAATGGCACCCATGCCATGAACATAAAGCGTGGCCGCGCAGGCGACGATGATGAACCAGGCCACAATGTCCGTAAAGAAACTGCCGACGATGACATCGAGCCGTGAGGCGGCATAGTCCTTGACGCGAATTCCCTTCTCCACGATGGAGGACTGCAGATAGAACTGCATCCAGGGAGCGATGGTGGTGCCGACGACGCCGATGGCCATGTAGATGTATGCCCGGTTGCTCCAGACGGAGCGATGCGGCAACCGGACGGTGGCCAGCAGTGCGTCATGCCAGCTGGGCTGCGAGAGCACGCCGGCAAAGATATAGGCGATGTAGACGACAGAGGCAACGAGGAAGATCTTTTCCACCCGTTTGTAGTCGCCACGGACCACGAGGAACCAGACAAGGATGGCGCAGGAGGGTACGGAGATGAATTTGGATATATGGAACAGGTGCAGGCTGCCGGTGATCCCGATGAACTCCGTGACCACGTTGGCGTAGTTGACGACGACCAGCAACAGCATGACGATGACGGTCAGCCGAAGGCCAAATTCCTCGCGGATGAGATCGCTGAGTCCCTTGCCGGTGACCACGCCCATGCGCGCGCACATCTCCTGCACGACGATGAGGGCAAGGGTGATGGGGATCATGGTCCACAGGAGAGCGTGACCGTATTGCGCACCAGCCTGTGAGTAGGTGAGGATGCCGCCGGAGTCATTATCGACATTGGCGGTGATAAACCCTGGACCGAGAACGGCAAGGAAGAGAAAGATTCGGGTTCGCCAGCGCTTCCACATCGTCCGGGTGTCCTGTTCCGATCCTGGGGTTCCAGTTGCTTGCGGCAGAGGGTGCCTCGGGTTGAATCTTTCCGGGAAGGTTGCCAACCCTTTAAGAACATAGCAGGTTTCCACAGGGCTCATGGAGTGGTCAGCGGGGATAGGACTGAGCAAAAAATCGATGGTGAAAATTCAGAATGCGGTATAGGATGGGCTGGACTTCCAAAACACAAAAAGGATCGCGCGGGATTCTTCCGTAATCGGGCAGGGGTGCAAGTCCTGCCACAAAGGAGCCAAACGATGCGACTGAGGCAGGAGTATCTCCGGAGGGTGAGTGGACCAGCGGCTGCGGTGCTGGCAGGGCTATGCTGCGCGGCTATGGGTCTGGCTCAGGTGCCTGCGCGTCCCGCACCGGCGGGGACCAGCATTGCGGCCACGCCGACGATGCGGCAGGAGACCGGCGGTGCGCATGCCCAGGCACAGCATGCGGGGATGGACCCTCTGGCGGCAACGCTCGATACAGGCCCAAAGCTGCATGGAAGCGAAACCACCACGGCCATCCCGCTGAAGATTACGATGACGCCCTCAGAGACGCCGCTGAAGATCGGCTCGACCTCGAATATGGCCGCGACGATTCAGAACATCTCCAACCTGCCTGTTTCGGTGTCCACCACATCCCTGCTGCTGACGACACCGGCGATTGTGGGCGGAAAAGCGTCGAAGTGCGTGGTGGATATTCCGCAGGCGAATATCCTTAGCACCGTGCAACCGATGGTGACGCTGCAGCCGCAGGACAGCATCACCGTGCTGTTCAATCTCTCCCAGCCGCCGAGATATGCCGCGCCGGTTCACATGCCAAACGAGAGTGACGCAGCCTTCCAGCAGGCGGAGCAGAGCTACAGAACCTTTATGACGTCCTGCAATATGGGCTGGTCCGGCCCGTTGCAGCGCGTGCTGGACTTCTCACCGGGAAATTATGACTACTACCTGCAGGGCCAGTTCACGCTGTGCACGGATATGAAAGAGCAGGCCACCAATGCTGCCTGCTCGCAGCCGCTGCGAAATTTTTCCGCTTCGGCAAGTTTTCCGGTGGGCATTGACCAGACGACGATTGTGATCTTTGCCATTCTTGGCGGCTGGCTCGCGCTGTTCTATGTTGTCTTCAGCAAGGCAAGCCAGCCGGGCAGCATTCTGCATGACTTCAACTCCTCGCTGCTGGAGCTGGCACCGGAGGAAAAATCCTCCAATCCGGTGGGGAGATTTCTGCAGAGGCTGATGACCTCGAGCGGTGCGCAGGCGGCTGCCCGGTTTCTGGTTCGGCTGATTGCGACCTCTATCCTGAGCGCTGCTGTAACGGTGATCTCCTCGCGGATCTCGAATCCGTCGCTGCCGATCCGGATCAGTGTGATGGATGCCTGGGGCGCGATGACGATGGGATTCCTGAGCTATTTTCTGGGAGCCAAATTCATCAGTTCGCTGACAGACTGGAGTGCCGGCGGCTCGACGGCCCAGTCTGCTCCCAGTGTGGCTGCTCCCACTGCGCCTGCTGCACTCGCCGCAAAAGAGCCGGAGAAAAGCTAGGGCCTGTTCCCTGTGGAAAATCCGTACGAAATTCAGTCTGCTCCGGGTTGCGAGCAAAAGGCTGAATTTCGGCACGGGTTATCCACAAAAACCCGTTGCCGGGCGGTTGAAAGTGCGCGTCTGCCTCCGTAGTTTGGAGGGTAGTCTCGTTCCACAGACGCGAAATGCTGCCAGACGGCGGATGGGGTGTTCATGCTCAAGCTGAAAAAGATTCACATCCTCGGGTTCAAGAGCTTCTGCGACAAAACAGAGCTGCAACTGCCGGGGACCGGCATTGCCGTTGTTGTCGGCCCGAATGGATGCGGAAAGTCCAACATTCTGGATGGTGTGACCTGGGTGCTGGGCGAACAGAGCGCCAAGACGCTGCGCGGGACGCACATGATGGACGTGATCTTCAGCGGAACGCGCGAGCGCAAGGCGCTGGGCATGGCCGAGGTGTCGCTGACGCTGGTGGATCCTGAAGCCTACGAAGGACCGATTGGTGTGACCCCGGAGGTGGAGGTCATCCATGAGATGCCTGCCGATTGGGATGAAGAGGAGCTGCGACGGGAACGCGCAGCCGAGGCCGAGGCACTGGCGGCAGAGAATCAGCCCGGCCCGGTGAGCGATGAGGAACTGGACGAGGCTGTGGCGACAGAGGCAGTACCGGAAGGCGATTCGGGGCAGCCGGGAACGCAGATCGCCGGGCAGGAAAGCGAGAGCGCGGAGTCCGCAGCGGACAACGCCGTGGTGCTGAAGATTCGCCGCAGAAAGTTCCATACCCGCGTGCAGAAGGGCGAGATCATCATCACGCGGCGGCTGTTCCGCACCGGCGAGAGCGAGTATCTGCTGAATGGCAAGCTGTGTCGGCTGCGGGATATTCAGGACATCTTCATGGGAACCGGGTTGGGCCCGGAAAGCTACGCCATTATTGGCCAGGAGCGCATCGGGCAGCTGCTGAGCGCGAAGCCGCACGATCGCAGGTCGATTATCGAGGAGGCCGCCGGCATTACGCGCTTCAAAACGAAGAAGCGTCTGTCGGAGCTGCGACTGGAGTCTGCGCGACAGAATCTGGCGCGGGTGGACGATATTTTCGACGAAGTGACGCGGCAGATGAACAGCCTGAAGCGGCAGGCAGCCAAGGCAGAGCGCTATGCCGCTGTGCGCGATGAACTGCGTAGCCGTTTGCGAGTGACCATGGCCAGCCGCATGGTTGCGCTGGACGAAGAGCAGAAGCGCGTGACCGAGGAGATGGCGCGGCTGACGACGGAGATGGAAGCAGCCGCCGAGCATCTGCAGGCGCGCGAGGGCGAGCAGCACACGCTGACCGAGAGGGGCTATGAACTGGAGCGGGCGAGCCGTGCGGCGCAGAGCGAAGCCAACTCCGCAGCCGTGGAGCTGGAGCGTGCGACGACGCGGGAGCAGGCAAATCGCGAGCGCATTGTCGAGCTGGAAACGCGACTGGCCACCATCACGGCGGAACTGGAACAGACACGCGAGCAGATTGGGACCATTGGCGAGGAACGCCAGCAACAGCTGCGCCAGCAGGAGACGATTGGCGAGGAGGCACGGAAGTTTCGCGCAGAAACCGAGGCCCGGCAACGCGAGGCAAGGCAGGCTGCGGATGCGGTGAACGAGCTGGAACGGCAGTTGGAGTCCGGCCGCCGCTCGGCGATGCAGATGGAGTCTCGCGCGGGCATGGCGAGGACACAGCTGGCGCAGGCGGAGGAGTCGCTGGCGGCGCTGGTGCGCGAGGCGACGCGCATTGAGGAAGAGGCCTCGCGCGGAGCCGGCGAAAACGATCAGATGCTGGCGCAATGGAAGGAGGCACAGCAGCGGGCAACCGAGGCTGCCGAGATGCTGACGCGCGTGCAGCAGGAGCTGGGCGGTTTCCGCGAGAATCTGGGACAGGAGCGTCGTTCGGAAGGCGAACTGCGCGGCCGAATCAACCAGCTGCGGCGGGAGCAGGCGGTGATCAGCGGCCAGTTGGCGGCGCTGGATGCACAGATTCGCAATCACAGCTACTCGACCGAGACGGTGCGAAAGCTGCTGCGGGCCAACTCGCTGGGAGATGGCCGCACACCGATGGGCACGCTGGCGGATTTTGTGGACGTGGACGGCGAGCATGAGGTGCTGGTGGATGAGTTCCTGCGCGAGGAGCTGAGCTACGTTGTGGTGCGCGAGTGGCAGGATGCGGAAAGCGGAGTGCAGCTGCTGAAGACCAGCGTGGATGGACGTGCGACGTTTGTGGTTCCCGGGCAGGGCGCAGAGGCTGTGTCTCCAGATGCCGAGCTGGTGATTCGAGCGGAGGGCGTGAAGGCTCTGCGCGAGATTCTGCGCAGCCAGAAGGGGCTGGAGCAGCCGCTATCGCAGATGCTGGGCAAGGTGCGGAATGGATTTCTGTGCATGGACCGGGCCACGGCGCAGAGGCTGGCAGCGCAGTATCCGCAGGGATTTTTCCTGGTTCCGGGCGGCGAGTGCTATCACGGAGCAACGGTGAGCGGCGGCAAGCCGGCTGCCGAGGGTCCGCTGCTGCAGAAGCGGGAACTGCGCGCACGGCAGAAGCAGATGGAGACGGTGGAGTCCCAACTGTTGGCCGCCGAAGAGGCGCTGCAGGCGGCGACGCGGAATATTGAGGCGATCACGCAGTCGATTGAAAAGCTGGACGAGCAGCGACGCGTGGCTGAGCGCGAAGTGGCGAATCAGAACGCGATGCTGCGGCAGAGCGAGCAGGAACGACAGCGGCTGGAACGCAGGCTGATGGATCTGGGCGGACAGAAGAACCGCAACCTGGAGGCACAACAGCAGAAGCAGGCACAGATCCTGCAGAAGCAACAGGAGGCCGAAGCGATCCGTCGTGAGATGGAGGCAGCCGAGACCGCGATGGATGCACTGGCAGGCAGAATGACGGAAGCCAGGCAGAAGCGCGATGCGCTGCAGCAGGAGGCGGCTCGCGTGACGGCGGAGCTGGCCGGCTTTGAAGAGCGGCGCAGAAATGCCGAAGGAACCTTCCAGCGGATCGACCGCGTGTTTGCCGATCTGGAACGGCGCAAGCTACAGCTGGAACAGCAGAAGACGGGTACGGTGGCGGAGCGGGAACAGCGCAGCCGCGAGAACGAACAGCTGAACCAGAGCGGGAGCGAACTGCGTGCGCGACAAGAGAAGGCGCTGGAAGAGGTCCGGCTTGCAGCAGCGGAGATTTCCGCTCTGCGTACGCGGCTGACCGAGCTGGAGCAAAGCCTGAAGGGCGAGCGCGTACAGCTGGATGCCATGCGCGACCGACGCGGACACCTGGGAACGCAGCATGCACGGCTGATGAGCGACCTGGAGCATCTGGAGACGAGCTGCCTGCATGAGCTGAATGTGGAGGCGGCGGCTCTGCGTGCCGAGGAAGGCCTGGAGCGGCTGGAAGGCGATGCGCTGAGCCTGGAGGAAGAGGCTTGCCGGGAGCTGCGGCAGAAGCTGGAAGCGATGGGCCCGGTGAACATGATGGCGCTGGAGGAGTACAAGGAGACGGCCGAGCGTCATGGATTCCTGGAAGCGCAGCGGAAGGACCTGACCGAGTCGATTGAGAATACGCTGCAGACGATCCGGGAAATCGACCAGATCTCCCGTACAAAGTTTGACGAAGCGTTCGCGCGGATCAATGAAAACTTCGCCATTGTCTTCAGCCGGCTGTTTGGCGGCGGACAGGCATTCCTGCGGCTGATGGATGGAGAAAATCAGGCGGAAAGCGGCTTGGAGATTGTCGCATCGCCCCCGGGCAAGAAGCTGCAGAACGTTCTGCTGCTTTCCGGCGGAGAAAAAGCGCTGACCGCGCTCAGCCTGCTGGTGGGCATCTTCCAGTACCAGCCGGCTCCCTTCTGCGTGCTGGACGAAGTGGATGCGGCACTGGATGAAACCAACGTGGGCAGGCTGGCCGATCTGCTGCGCGGGCTGGCAGGGGATACGCAGTTCCTGCTGGTGACGCACTCCAAGCGGATGATGCAGACCGCGGACCTGATTTATGGGGTGACGATGCAGGAGCCGGGTGTGTCCCGGGTGGTCAGCGTGCATGTGGGCGGACGGGAACAGGAGCGGGCGCTGGCATAAACCGGGACCAGCGGGTGCGGTGGAGGTCAGGTGACCGCTACCCGCCGATCGACCGGTGGAGCGACGCAAACGCACAGCTTCCCCACTGTGGTTCGGTCGCGTGCAGCGCGCTCCGGGTGGAGTGTTCGGCTGAGGACGCTCGAACCGTCCGAAGCAACGCGACAAACTGAGTATGCCTGCTTTGGGGAAATCCTCCTGTGATGCGGATCACAGAAGAATGTGGTTCCGCAAGTGCAGGAAAGCATGATACTTTCAATTCGTTGCATCTTTCCTGCCTTGTCCGCTGCAGGGTGATGCCAACCTTGGGGAGTGATGCATTGAAAGCTTTGCGGGAAAGCCATATTACCAGTGTGCCGCTCATCGGTCGCGGTAAGGTTCGGGATCTCTACGCGGTCGGCAATGATCTGTTGCTGGTTGCCACGGATCGCATTTCGGCATTCGATCATGTTCTGGGTACGGGAATTCCGGGCAAGGGCAAGATTCTGACACAAATTTCATTATTCTGGTTTCAGTTTCTGGCGGATCTTGTTCCGAATCACCTGATTGCATCCGAGATTGCGAACTATCCGGCGGTTCTGCGGCCCTTTGCCGAGCAACTGGAGGGCCGATCCATGCTGGTCAAGCGCGCCAGGATGTTTCCGGTGGAGTGCGTGGCCCGTGGCTACCTGGCCGGGTCCGGATGGAAAGAGTATCGCGAGCATGGAACGGTGTGCGGCATTTCCCTGCCCCCCGGCCTGCAGGATGGTTCGCGGCTGCCGGAGGCGATCTTTACCCCGGCGACAAAGAGCCAGGATGGGGCGCATGACGAGAATATTCCGTTTGCCCGCATGGTTGAGATTGTGGGAGCGCAGGATGCGGAAGAGCTGCGTCGGTTGACGCTGGCGCTGTATGCCCGTGCGGCCGAGCATGCCGAGGCCTGCGGGCTGATTCTTGCGGACACAAAATTCGAGTTTGGACGCAGCATGGAGCAGCCGGAGGGACCGATTCTGCTGGCGGACGAGGCTTTGACGCCGGATTCCTCGCGGTTCTGGGATCGGGCATCGTGGAAGCCAGGCGGCGCACAGCCCAGTTTTGACAAGCAGTTTGTGCGGGATTATCTGGAGCAGATTGGCTGGAACAAGCAGGCACCCGCTCCGGAGCTGCCGGCAGAGGTGGCCGAGCGGACACAGATGAAATATCTGGAAGCGTATCAGGCGCTGACCGGGCGGCAACTGGTTCTTTGAGCAAGAAAGCGGCTGTGGCATTGCAGTCAAGCTGAAGATTCATCCGAACGAACTGCTGGAGGTGCAGGTGGGCTGGATTGATTTCGTTATTTTGATTGTGCTGGGGTTAAGCATCTGGTCCGGATACCACGGGGGTGCGGTGCGCGCGATGATCTCCCTGGTGGGATTGATTGTCGGCATTGAGTTTGCGAGCAGAAACTTCCAGCGGTTTGCCAAGGAACTGGCGCCCATGGTGCACAGCCTGGAGGCAGCCAATGCCACCTGGTTCATCCTGCAGGTCTTCATTGTGCTGATTGCCTTCAACGTGCTGGCTCATGCGATCCAGCATGAAGTGTGGCAGGTGCTGCACCATGATCAAGGTCACGAGGACAAAAAGGGCAAGAAGCCGGAGGTTATGGATCATGAAGTGATCCAGGCCAACCATCATGAGGGTGCGTGGACCAAGGTATCCCATGCGGACGGCGTGTTTGGCGGTTTGCTCGGGTTGGTTCGCGGGATTGTTCTGGCGGGAGTATGCATCATGTCCGTTGCTGCGTTCTTTCCCGGTGCGGACACGCTGCCGGATGCCTTTCTGCCACGCTATCTGCTGGGAACGACTGCGGTGCTGGCGAATTTGACGGGAACCAGCATGCATACGAAGATCATTACAGGGCTGGAGGCAACCGAACCGAGCCCGGCCAGTCCGGATAATCCTGCAGGACAGTAAAACTGATGCTGGAAGAGCTGCCGGACAGGATATGATGATCAAACATTCCGCATCAGCCCATTGCGGCTGGTCTTCCGAGGACAGAACGTGAAGCACGAGATTGACGGACTGGTGAGCCGGATGCAGACGGCAGGAATTCCCTTTGAGGATGCCGTGAAACAGTTTGAGCGACAGTTCATTCACCATGTACTGGTGAAGCACCGTGGCAACCAGTGCAAGGCTGCGGTGGAGCTGGGCATGCATCGCAACACCCTGGGCCGGAAGATGACGGAGCTGGAGCTGACGATGGTCGAAGTTCGTGCCGCGTACAAGCGTCCGGTGCGCAATGAGCGTCCTGTATACAGCGAGCTGCGCAAGCTGGCACGCTGAAGGGATACAGCATTCGAGATGGCATCCAGTTCCCTGCCAGAGACACGGATTGAGCAGGCGCATCCAAGTCTTCCGCATCGGCTGACACAACGCACACAGCATCCCTGGACGGCTTGGGATGCGTATCTGTTTGACGTAGATGGAACCCTGCTGCGAAGCATGGATCGCGTCCATGTGGCTGCCTTTTCCGAAGCCGTGGCAAGCACACTGGGCCATGCGATCACGCTGGACGGCGTGACGCTGCATGGAGGCACGGATACGGCGATTCTGGCCGAGGCCTGCGCGAATGCCGGCATTGATACCGGCCTGCTGGCGTCTCATACCGATGCGATTCTGCACCGAATGGCAGAGATTATGGAGATGCAGCAGGCGGAGCTTCGGTTTCGGCGCATGCCGGGGGTGCCGGAGATTCTGGCTGTGTTGCAGCAGGAGGGTGCGCTGCTGGGGCTGGCAACAGGCAACCTGGAACGCATTGGCTGGGCGAAGATGGAAAGCTGCGGCCTGCGCGAGTGGTTTGCCTTTGGCGGCTTCAGCGATCGGTATCCCAATCGTGCAAAACTGGTGGGGGCAGCAGCGGAACAGGCGCGACAACTGCTGGGGAATCCGGCAGCCCGAATCTGCGTGGTGGGCGATACGCCGCGCGATATTCAGGCGGCCCATGCCAATCGGCTGGAGGTCATCGCGGTGGCGACCGGGAACTATGGTTTCGACGAACTGGACGCCTGCGAGCCGGATATCTGCTGCTCCTCGTTCCCGGCTTTGATGTTTCCAGCTTTGATGGATCCGGCTACGGAGCGCTTGCGATGACGGATGCCTGCGACAGAGTTTGCCTGCGCCTCCTGCTGGGATGCGGTCTTTTGCTGGCGTCAAGCCCATTGTTGTCGGCTGCCCAGCAGGGCGCTGGAACGCAGCAGCCTCCGGTAGCGACGGCACCGGCCTCCGGACAGGCTTCCGGCAAGGCCGCAGCTGGGACTGGAAAAAGCCCGGTGCCTTCGGGCGCGACAGGCGCACCGAAGGGAAAGTCGAGTGCAGACGAGGCGGGAACAGCGAAGGATGGTGCGGAGTCAAAGCCTGCCAATCCGGATGGAATCACGCAGGGAGTGCCGCTGGAGGATCATCAGCTGCGCAACGAACGCAAGGCGGCAAAGCTGTATCTGCAGGGCGTGAAGCTGCTGGCCAGCCATCGATCGGAAGCGGCGATGACCGTGCTGCAACGCGCAGCAGAACTGGATCGGACGAGCGTGCCGTATCAGCGAGCGGCAGCACTGGCGCGGGAAAGCCTGATTACGCAACTGGATGATGATGCCAACCGTGCCGCAGCGCGCGGGGACAAGTCGCTGGCTGCGGAGTTGCTGCAACGGGCCTATCATCTGGACCCGGAGAATGATCTGACCGTACGCAATATCCGGTTGCTGACGGGGAAGGCTGCCGTTTCCCTGGGCACGGACGAGGAGAACGAGAAGGCTGAAATTGCAGCCAATGCTCCGGAGTTGAAGCCCTCCGGGAACCAGCGGAATTTTCATCTGAACATGCCTGCACCGGAGCTGATTCGTCAGGTATTTGCGGCCTATGGCATTACCGCAGAGATTCACAGCAGCGTGGAGCCGAAGATGGCGCGGCTGGAGTTGGACCATGCGGATTTTACCCAGGCTGCGCATGCGCTGGGACTGGTGACCAATACCTTCTATGTGCCGCTGGATGGCTATCGCGTGCTGGTGGCAAGGGAAACCAAGGAGAACCATCTGGATCTGGATCGCCAGCAGATGGAAACGGTCTATATGCCGGGGCTGACGGCCAAGGAACTGACCGACGTGAGCAATCTGGCGCACAATGTCTTTGGGATGAAGCAGGCGATTGCGCAGCCGAGCGCGGAGACCGTGACGGTGCGCGCACCGATGCAGACGCTGCAGGCCTTCAACACCACGGTGCAGCAGCTGGAAGATGGCCGAAACCAGATTGATCTGGACGTGAAGATCATTGAGCTGGCTCATGTGAGCATGCGGGAGACCGGAGCGACATTTCTGCAGCAAACCGGTGTGTACAACGCATACTCGGAGGTGCAGAGCATCCTGTCGCAGAATCAGGCGGCCGTTCAGCAGATTCTGTCCTCCGGCATCATCTCCAACGCCAACTCCCTGGCCAACCAGATTGCGATTGTCGCCATTCTTGCCGCATCGGGAGCGCTGACCGGAACGCCGTTCAATCAGGGATTCATCCCGTTTGGCAAGGGGCTGACGCAGAGCCTGATCACGCCGGGTGCAGCCACGCTGACGCTGAGCCTGAACTCCAGCGATACACGCACGCTGAATGATGTACATCTGCGACTGGGGGACGACGAAGAAGGCACGATCAAGGACGGCGAACGCTATCCGATTGAGACAGCATCGTACTCCTCGGCCACGCTCTCCCCTGCCCTGTCTGCCGCGGCAACGCAGGCTGGGTATGGCGCGCTGGCACAGCAGCAGAATGTGCCCCAGATTCAGTATGAGGATCTGGGACTGACGCTGCGGGCAAGGCCACGGCAGATGCGCTCCGGCGATGTGGGCATGACCCTGAGCCTGAAGATTGAAGCCCTGCAGGGGGCTAGCCTGAATGGAATTCCGGTGCTGGATAATCGGCAGTTCGATGGCGTGCTGACACTTCGCGCCGGAGAAACCGCGGTGCTGTTCAGCGATCTTTCCCGGCAGGAGACACGCGCCTTGAATGGTCTGCCAGGCCTGGGGGATATTCCGGGAATGCAGGACATCAATGACATTCAGGTGTCGCAGAATACGGCCAGACTGATTGTGCTGGTGACCCCGACGGTGGCCCGCTCCACGCAGCCCAAGGGACATGGCCCGATGTTGACGGTGGACAAGAATTCCATGCAATAGGGTGCGAATTCCGGGCCAATGCCCCGCTGCGCTACCAGGAAGTTCGATGCGCGAATTTCGGGTCCGGTACGATACACTGCCGTGGCATGAGAAGCGCACTGGAAAACCCACAGCTGCCACGCAGTTTTGACGTGCGGGACCGGCTGCAATCGCGGGAGATTCTCGACGACTGGGAGCCGCCCGCAGAGGTGTTGCGGCGATCCTATCGCGAGCTGGATCGACTGCATCGGTGGCTGGGAAATCGTGCTGCTGTTCTGCGGGAGTTACGTCGGCTGGGCGTGGGAAGGCACAACCGCGTGCTGGATGTGGGCTGCGGCCAGGGCGCTCTGCTGGAGGCGATACGGCGGCGCTTCCGGTGCGAAGTCGTGGGCGCTGACCTGCGCGGCGGCTGTGCCACTTCCACCGTGCCAATTGTGCAGGCCGATGCCGTGCGGGATGCACTGCCAAAAGCGGATGTGGCCGTTTGCGTGGTGATGGCGCATCATCTGGATCCTGCGGAGCTGCAGGCGATGATTCAGAACATTGCGCGGAGCTGTGGGGCGCTGATACTGCTGGATCTGGTTCGCCACCCGGTTCCGCTGATCCTGTTTCGGATGTGTGTGGCACCGCTGCTGTCCCGCATCAACGCGATGGACGGGGAAACCTCGGTTCGGCGCGCCTATACGCCGCAGGAGTTGCGGCAGATTGTGCAGGCTGCGCTGCCAGGCTGCCCGCATGCGGCGCTGGCCGTGCGGTACCGGGTGGCGCCGCTGTGGCTGCGACAGACCGTTGTGGTCGAGTGGCAGAAGACTCGGAACGGCTGAGCCAAAAGCAGAAGGCGGCAGGCGATTGCCTGCCGCCTACGAAATAGCACCAGAGAAATTACTTCGGTGCCGGGCCATCCATCTTTGCCTGATAGGCGATGATCTGCTTCAAGGCATCATAGGGCACGCCACCCAGCGGGATGATGCGTCCGTTGATGGCCAGCGATGGAGTCTGGTTGACGCCGAGATCCTCGGCCAGCTTGATCTGGCTTTGCACGGCGGCGGCAGTGGCAGGCGTGGTGGAGCAGGCCTGCACCTTGTCCGGGCTGAGGCCGGCAGCGGTAACGCCACTGTTAAGGGCGAGGGTTGTGCCGTCTTCCGTGGTCATGCCGGCCTGGCCGTCAAAGACGGTCTTGGCGTACTTGAAGAAGGCCGCGTTGCCACCCAGCTGCGCGACGCAAACGCCATAGGCGGCAGCACGGAAGGCATGGGCATGGACGCGCACCAGCGGGAAGTTCTGAAAGACGATGTGAGCATTGGGAAAGTCGGTGGCGAGCTTTTCCATGGTTGGCTCGGCGGCCTTGCAGTGCGGACACTCAAAGTCGGCAAACTCCACCAGCTGCAGATCGTGCGAGGCGGAGCCTTCCCAGGGTCCGGTGGCCATGCGGATCAGCGTGGCGCGGTTCTCGTCGTAGGGATGCGAGCCGAAGGGAAGAATCTCGCCGCCGGTGATGATGTGCTTGTTGTCCGGCATGGTGTAGAACTGGAGCGCGCTGATCTGCGCGTTTCCACGCGTGCCCACCAGAACCACGACGTTGGCCACGCCGGGAACGGTTGTCTTGGCAATGCGCTGCACCTGGTACAGGCGATTCTGATCGTAGCCCCAGGTGGCTTTCAGGAAGGTGTTGACCTCATCGGCAGTGGGCGAAGCAGCCGTGAAATCCGACGGGCTGATCTTGGGAAATTTGGGATCGACGACAACGCTTGTACCCTGCGTGGGCGCTGGCGGAATATCCTGTTGCGCATGCAGAACGGGAAGCAGGACAGCGGCGCACAGAGCTGCAGGCAGCCACTTACGAAACGAAAACGAAGACTTCAATGGCAATTCTCCTTGGATGGAAGAGGCTCGCAACGTGCGATGCGGCATCTCTTGGTTTATACCTGACAGCGTGCGGCTATGGGAAATCGCCGTCCGATGCCGAAGGACTTTGGCGTGACCTTGAGCACGGGGGCAGCCTGCTGGCGTTTGTATTCGCTGCGCTCGACCAGCGCGATCACCGAATCCACCAGAGGGCGATCGAACCCGTAGCGCAGAACGATCTGTTCGGCGGATTCGGAGCGCTCGACGTAGGCCTCCAGAATCGGATCGAGCACCTCATAGGGTGGCAGCGAATCGCTGTCCTTCTGGTCGGGGCGGAGTTCTGCCGAGGGTGCCTTGGTCAGAATCGACTCTGGAATCACGGCAGAATCCCGATTGATCCACTGGCAGAGCGAGTAGACACGCGTCTTGAGCAGGTCTCCGATGACGGCCAGAGCACCGACCATATCTCCATAGAGCGTGCAATAGCCCACGGACATCTCGGATTTGTTGCCCGTGGTGAGCACGAGCGAGGAGAATTTGTTGGACAGCGCCATGAGCAGGGTGCCGCGGATGCGGGATTGCAGGTTCTCCTCGGTCAGATCGGGGGCTCGGCCCTGAAAAAGCGGCTGCAACGTGGCTTCATATTGGCGATAGATGGGCTCAATGGGAAGTACCTGAAAGGAAATGCCGAGGTTGGCCGCAAGCCGACGACTATCTTCCACAGAGCCGACGGAGGAGTACTGGCTTGGCATGCCGACGGCGAGGACATTTTCTGCGCCGAGGGCGTGCGTGGCCAGAACAGCAACCAGCGCCGAGTCGATGCCGCCACTCAAGCCAATCAGGGCCTTTCGGAAGCCTGTCTTGCGAATGTAATCGCGCGTGCCGAGGACGAGCGCATGGAAAAGTTCCTGCTCGGGGAGGGGTTCGGGCATGGGGCCTGAGATTGTTTCAGGGGGATGGTCCGCATGCAACGTCTCCGTCTCGACATAGACCAGATCCTCGGAAAATGCCGCAGCCTGCGCCACCACTTTTCCAGCGCGGTTCAAGGCGAAGGAAGAACCGTCAAAGACGAGACTGTCATTGCCACCAGCCTGATTGACGAAGACGACAGGCAGATGATGGCGCGTGGCAACCGACTGCAGCATGCGCGTGCGAATCTGCGGCTTTCCGACCCAGTATGGGGATGCAGAGATGTTGATGAGCAGAGATGGCTTCTCAGCGGCCAGTTGCTCGATAGGGTCCACGGGGTAAAGCCGGTGTGGCCAGAAGTCCTTGTCGTTCCACGCATCTTCGCAGATGGTGATGGCCAGTTTTTCCCCTTCAAACTCAAAGGTATGCTGCGCATCGGCAGGGGCAAAGTAACGCTGCTCATCGAAGACGTCATAGAACGGCAGCAGCATCTTCTGTTGCTCAAAGAGGATTTTTCCCTGATCGAACAGGATGGCCACATTGATGGCCGGCTTGCCGGAGCCGGCCGGGGCTGGTCGCACGGCTCCCACCAGAATGGCTGCGCTGGAACGCGCGCTTAACTGCAGCAGAGCCTCAATTTCCATCTGGCAGCGCTGCAGAAAGGATGCCTTGTCCAGAAGGTCGGCAGGGGGATAGCCCACAATGGCAAGCTCAGGAAAAACCACAAGGCGCGCACCATCGGCAGACGCGCGCTGCACAAGGTGCTCAAGATTCTGGTGATTGGTTGCAAAATCCCCGATGGTGGGGTTCGTCTGCGCGAGGGCGATCTTCACAGATTTAGTGTAACCGAGTGCGGATACAGCCCTGCAGTGCCGGTGCAATCAGAGGCGGATGGGCTGCGGCCTCAGGAGCCGGTGCCGGAAAACACGACCCCAATGGTGCGCAGGATGATCTTGATATCCAGCCAGAGGCTCCAATTTTCGATATAGGCAACGTCCAGCGAGATGTAGCTGTCAAAGGACGGATCCTGCCGCGCCTGCACCTGCCACAGACCGGTGATGCCGGGGGTGACATCGAGGCGGCGCAGGTGGGAAAGCTGATACTGACGCACCTCGCTGGCGATGGGCGGACGTGGCCCCACCACGCTCATGCTGCCCGAGAGCACATTGAGAAACTGCGGCAGCTCATCGAGGGAATACTTGCGCAGGATTGCACCCACACGCGTGACGCGAGGATCGCGCGTGACCTTGAAGAGGATGCCCTCGCGCTCATTCATGTGCATGATTTCCGCACGCCGACGATCTGCGTCGGGAACGATGGTGCGGAATTTGACACAGCGGAAGACCTGGCCCCTGCGCCCAATCCGCTCCGAAAGATAAAAGACCGGACCGCGTGAATCGAGCCGAATGGCAATGGCAATGCCGAGGAAGATGGGGGACAGCACAGCCAGCACGAACGAGGCAAAGATCACATCGAAGACGCGCTTGAGAACCAGAGCTACCTCGGGAATCTCGCTGCGGTGGAGCGGAATGGTGGGAAACTGGCCGATGTACTCAATGTTGTTGCTCCAGGCCAGTCCATCGTAGAGGTCCGGCACGACGCGAAGATCAATGCCGTTTTCCCGCGCCTTTTCGAGCGTGCGGTTGATGACGCCCCGCTCGCAGGGAGCAGTGAAGAAGATCTCATCGACAAAGTGCTGACGCGCATAATCAAAAAGCTTGTCCAGTGGGCCCAGGATCTCTCCGGTCTGGCGCTGCTGGGTTGGATCATCCATTCCAGGCACGTAGACAAAGCCCTTGAAGACCAGGCCCAACTGACGGATGGAGAGAATATGGTGGCGCAGTGCATGCGCCTCCGCACCAGCACCGACGATGAGCACATTGCGCGTATTCAGACCGCGTTCAAAGCGGCGATACATCAATGTGCGGAAGACTCCACGGCGCAGGGAAAGCGCGCTGGTGACGAGAACAAAGGTCAGCAGAACGATTCGCCGGGGAACCATGTCTGCATGCATCAGGTAGAGCGTACCCATGAGCAGCAGAGTAGTGATGACGCAGGCCTGCAGGCTGAGCCGCTGCTCGTGGATATGGTTGGTGAGCCGAACCGGAGTGTACAGGCCCAACCCGCGATTGATGAGGATGAGCACGGCAATGTAACCCAGGAGAAGCGCTGTGAGTATGCCGACTGTCTCACCCCGGATCAGCTGGTTGTGTACAAATCCCCGGGCGCCATTCACGGGCGTGGTGTGGAAGTCAATGATCGTGGCGGTGGTTACAGCCAGCAATACGGTGAGGGCATCGAGAAACATCCAGCCCACGATGCTTCCGCGCGCTGTTTGATAGCGGGCATTATTGCTTCCGGAAGGAGACTCACTCCGGGAAGCCGGATGTTTGCGCGAAGAAATGTTTTGCCAGAATTCCGGGGTCGCCATCTCTGCGCACTCCTCCATACAAGATCGATTCGTGGGCATCATCCAGAGCAAAGTAACCGAGAGGCAACAAAGAGGGAGGTGGTTCGCTCGGGAAGTATGAGCCAGCAAACCAAGAGTTACCGCACAGTTCCGTCGATGCGACGCAAACAAATTGAGCCAGCGCAATCGTTAGGATCATCATAGCGCCAAAGTGCCGCCATAGCGCGTTTTTTTATGGTTACGAAATCGTGAGTCACCCTATACCTAACGTAACCCCGCCCAATACATCGTGAGGCCAGGGCGAATATCCCGTTAGCGCTAAGTGCGGGGCAGCATCTGCGGCAATTCAAATGCGTCCAACTCCAGGAATTCCCTGACCTGAGGGTCGGAACACTGCCGAAACTCTGCGATGGGCCCGAAGAACCTAGCGGATCCGGCATCCAGAAACAGAACCTGATCGGCAAGACGACTGGCAAACCGCATGTCATGGGTGACCACAACGCTCGTGAGGCCAAGCTGCCGCTTGAGGCGCTGGATGAGATCCCCAATCAGTCGCGCAGCCAGAGGATCAACCATCGTTGTTGGCTCATCGTACAGAATGGCCCGCGGTTGCGCGGCCAAAGCGCGGGCAAGGGCAATTCTGCGCTTTTGTCCCGTGGACAGGCTGGAGGGATACACATCCTTCAGGTCGCGCGCATCAACCATGTCGAGCATGCGATCCATGAGCTGCTGAATCTGGTCCTCCTCAAGATTGCCCGCCTCGCGCAGGGGGAATGCCACATTTTCGCCAACGGTGAGGGAGTCGAAGAGGGCTCCATTCTGGAAGACCATGGTGACGTCCTTGCGAATCTGCTGGAGCTGGCTCTCGTCCATGGTGGTGACTTCCCTGCCTTCGACACGGACCGATCCGGAGTCGGGCTTGAGAAAACCAAGCAGAATCCGGAGCGAGACAGACTTGCCGACTCCGCTGCGCCCCAGGATGCAGAGTGTCTGCCCGCGCGCGATCTGGAAGCTGACATGATCGAGCACCCGATGGGAGCCAAAGGCAATCGAGACATCCTCAAATTCGATCATGGGCTGCGCAGACTGCCCGGCCGAGTCAACTGCAGCCGATGGTGTGGGGGATTCGCTCACGCTTCCAGAGTACGGGATTTGTCGCGCATCGAAAAGGTGACGGGGAAGATGGCCTGAATGGCGGCAAAATCCGCCTGGGTGTTGGCGCTCTGCCACCAGAGCTGGGTGGGAATCGGATGCTGCGGGAGCTGCGCGCACTGCAGCAGATCTTCCACGGCAGGTGCATCCACCCCGCTCATCGAACGCCAGAGTTGCGCACAGCCCATGCCAGCGGCAAGTGCCTGCTCAATCCGAGGAGCTATGGAGCGATGCAGCAGCACCGGGAGCGGCTGCAGCCTGCCCAGCAGGTGCCAGCATGTGACCGGGGCCTGCGTCAGACAGGCGCGTTGAAGCATGCTCTGCAACACGAAAGTCGGTATCAGCGGCATATCCACGGGCAGAAAGAGCAACCACTCCGCCGTGGCTGCCTGCAGGCCGGCATGCAGGCCGGAAAGCGGACCTTTTCCGGGAAGGATATCCGGATAGACGGGCGCAAATGCCGACAGCGCCGGCGATGCTGCTCCCGCAATCGCAGCCGGGATTCCGGCGGCTCGGAGCTGCTGCAGGGCGTGCATAATGAGTGGTTGCCCGGCAAGCAGTGCAAGGCTTTTCTCCGCTCCGAAGCGCGAAGAAGCTCCACCGGCCAGGACGCACCCTTCTGCCTGCGCCAGAATTCCTTCGCGTTTGGCAGTGGGCTTCATCGCTGGATTTTCCTGCATGCCAGCGGTCAGGACGCAGACTTCCGCGAGGCCACGGACTCCAGAAAACGCAGGATGGATTCGATGCCCAGATGGAAGTTCTGCAGGCAGAATTTTTCATTCGGCGCGTGCAGGTTATCGTCCGGAAGGCCGAAGCCCATCATGATGCAGGGCAGATGCAGATGCCGCTGCAGGTCGCCGACGATGGGAATGCTGCCGCCGGAGCGCACAAAAACCGTTTCCCTGCCCCATACCTCGGTCATGGAGGCAGCGGCAGCACGAATCCAGGGATTGTCGATGGCAATCAGGCTGGGTTCGGCGGAGTGGATGAGGCGCACTTCAACGGCAACGCCTGCTGGACAGACCTGCTGCACAAACTCTGAGAAACGACGGAAGGTATCGGTGGCCGTCATATTGGGGGCCAGGCGCATGGAAGCCTTGGCCGTGGCCTTGGCGGGAATTACGGTCTTTGCCCCCTCGCCGATGAAGCCGCCGCGAATGCCGTGGACATCGAAGGTGGGCTGGGCCCAGAGTCGTTCGAAGAGGGTGAAGCGGGAGTCTCCGACGATGGCTTGTGAGCCGAGGACAGATTCGCGGAATTCCTGCTCATCGAAGGGCAGCGATCGCCAGGAGTCCAGCTCTGCAGCATCGGGCGCCAGAACGGCATCGAGGATGCCGGGGATCTGGATTTTTCCGGACTCGTCCTTGATGCGGGAGAGGATGTGGGCCAGCGCGTTGAAGGAATTTGGCGCGGCACCACCATAGCCGGAGTGCAGATCGGCACGTGCGCTTCGCACCTCAATTTCGGTATAGATCATGCCGCGCAGCCCGATGCAAAGTGTGGGCAGGCCAGGCGCGAACATGTGCGTATCGGAGACGACGGCAAAGTCCGCTTGAAGATTCGCAGGATGGGATGCGACGTAGTGGGCAATGCCTTCGCCGCCGACCTCCTCTTCGCCTTCGATCAGGAAGCGGACATTGAGCGGCAGGCGGCCATGCGCGGCAAACAGGGATTCGACGGCCTTGATGTGCATGAACATCTGGCCTTTGTCATCCACGGCACCGCGGGCGTAGAGATTGCCGTCCCGCTCCGTCGGCTCAAAGGGAGGCGTGATCCATTCGTCGAGAGGCTCCGGCGGCTGCACGTCATAGTGGCCATAGAAGAGCACGGTCGGTGCGCCTTCTGCGTGCAGCCAGTCTGCGTAGACAAGGGGATGGCCGGTCGGCGAGGTGCCCGTGGTCTCAATCAACTGCACGTTTTCCATGCCGATGCGCTGCAGTTCGGCGGCAAGCGTGGTGGCAGCCTGTCGCACATCGGCGCGATGCGCAGGATCGGTGGAGATGGAGGGGATGCGAAGCAGCGCCTTCAACTCATCCAGAAAACGCTGCTGATTCTGACGCGCAAATGCAATGGCACTCATCGGGATATCCAGTCTGGAGGAATCGACATTCTCTGCAAAAGAGTGTCGAGTCGACCAGAACCAGTGTCCTCAGGCGCGGGGAGGGCTGTCAACCAGCGTAGCGACAGCCAGTCCCTGGGCTGGCGGCCTTTGCCCTAGTAGCGTGGAATGGAGGGATCGATCTGGCGCGACCAGGCATCGATTCCGCCGGCAACGGATTGCGCTTTTTCATAGCCCTGCTGCCTGAGCCAGTTGGTCACGCTCAAGCTGCGTCCGCCCACCTTGCACACGATCAGCAGATGCTCCTCCGGGTCCAGTTCCTGGTGGGCTCGCGAGGGAAATTCATTCATGGGCATCAGCTCACTGCCGGGGATGCTGGCGAGCTGGGCCTCCCATGGCTCACGCACATCGATGAGACGGACGCGGGGCTGCGACTGGGAATGCTGATCGAGGAGTTGCTTGGCCTGCTGTACCGGGATTTCAAAGGGAAGCATATCCCTAGCATACGAGAAGAAGTGGGCCCTGCAACAGCCGCTGAGGCGATAGACTGAGGAGAAGCCCGGGAATGGCAGAGTTCGGCCTATGGGGGGAGCTGCGAAATGACGAGCCAGGCATCGGTGAAAGTGCTGATCGTCGAAGATGAAATCCATGCAAGACAGGGTCTGGCCGAGTTGATCTCCGACTGGGGATACGAGACGGAGACTGCCCGGGATGGCATTGAGGGATTTGAAAAGGTCCTTGCCTGGAGTCCGGAGATTGTCATCACGGATCTGAAAATGCCCCGGATGGATGGCATGGAACTGCTGATGAAGCTGGCCGACTCGGAACTCTCGCTGGCCGTGATCGTGCTGACGGCGCAAGGGTCCGTGGAACTGGCCGTGGATGCGATGAAGCTGGGCGCCTATGACTTCCTGCCCAAGCCGGTGGATTCGGCCCGGCTGAAGACCATTCTGCGCAATGCCACACGGCAGCGCGAAACCGAAGCCGAACGGGCCGTGACCCAACAACAGATGCGGCAAAGAGGCTCGCTGGGGCCGCTGGTTGGGCAATCCGAACAGATGCGGGAGATTTTCGGGCTGATTGAACGGATTGCAGCGACCAATGTTTCCGTGCTGATTACCGGCGAGAGCGGAACCGGCAAGGAACTGGTGGCGCGAACGCTGCATGCCTTGAGCGATCGGAAGGAGCGGCCATTTGTGGCTGTCAACTGCGCCGCGATTCCTGAGACGCTGATGGAAAGCGAGATTTTTGGCCACGAAAAAGGCGCGTTTACCGGAGCCACAGAGCGTCGGGCTGGCTGTTTTGAGCTTGCCGAGGGCGGAACCCTGCTGCTGGATGAACTCGGCGAGATGCCGATCGGCATCCAGGCAAAGCTGCTCCGCGTGCTGGAGGAGCGCAAGATGCGACGCCTGGGCGGAAGCTCGGAAATTGCCGTGGATGTGCGCGTGCTTGCGGCAACCAATCGAAGCCCGGATGCGGCAGTGGCTGCAGGACAGCTGCGAGCCGATCTGCTGTATCGCCTGAATGTATTTCATATTCAGATTCCACCGCTGCGCGACCGGCCGGAGGATATTCCCCTGATGGTGGAAGCCATGCTGGCGGAGATGAACCGCAAGCATGGCCGGCAGGTGACCGGAATTGCGCCGGACGCCATGCAGGTGCTGCAAGCGTACGACTGGCCCGGCAATGCACGGGAACTGCGAAATCGGATGGAGCGCGCCGTGATTCTGACTCCCGATGGGGAGGCCATTCTGTCGCGGCACTTCCCGGAGCAGCCGCTTCGCAAGGAAGTTGCCTCCGGTGCGGCGCAGGCATCCGACGCCGTGCTGCTGCAGGTGGGCACAACGGTGGCGGAAGCCGAGCGACGATTGATCATGAAGACTCTGGAGTCGGCCGGAGGCAACAAGACGCGCGCCGCGCAGATGTTGGCCGTGAGCCTGAAAACACTGCATAACAAGCTGAAGGAGTATCGCCAGCAGGGTACGGATGCCGAGTAGCAGGAGAACAAGCGGAAGTCGATGCGACTGAAAACAAAACTCGTTCTGGCCATC
>JAJZGG010000118.1 GCA_021804965.1 Acidobacteriota bacterium | reverse complement strand
CGCGGCACCTCCGATGGCACCTATCTCTACTACACGCTGGGCAAGCTGGAGATTCTGAAGCTGCGCAGCGACCTGATGAAGAAGGAAGGCGCTGCGTTTTCCCTGGAGAAGTTCCACGATGCTTTCCTGTCGCAGGGATTTCCGCCGATCAAGATTGTGCGCGAGGCGATGCTGGGGGATGAATCCCCGACGCTGTGATTCTGCGACGCGGAACTGCCGCTCGCAGCAACCGATGGTATGCTCTCCGCAGCCCAACCAGCCCAGAGAATCCGTCTGGCCGATGAAGGAGAATTCCTGATGAGCAAACGAGTTCGCACTGCAGTATTTCCTGCCGGAGGGCTGGGGACGCGATTTCTGCCGGCAACCAAAGTGATTCCCAAGGAGATGCTCGCGCTGGTGGACAAGCCGATCATCCAGTACGGCGTGGAAGAGGCGATTGCATCGGGAATCGAGCACGTGATCTTTGTGACGGGCCGCGGCAAGGGCGCGATGGAGGATCACTTCGACATCAGCTCTGAGCTGGATGCGACGCTGGAGCGCAAGGGCAAGACCGAACTGCTGCAAACCTCGCGTGCCGTCTCGTCCATGGCGCGCATCTCGTATGTGCGTCAGAAGGAGCCGATGGGGCTGGGCCATGCCGTGCTCTGTGCCAAGCAGCTGGTGGGTGACGAGCCGTTCGCGGTGATTCTGCCCGACGACGTGATTGATGCGCCGCGACCCTGCATTGCACAGATGATCGACGTCTACAACCAGACGCAGTCCTCGGTGCTGGCAACGATGACGATTGAAGGACCGTCGATCAGTGCCTACGGCGTGCTGGCCGGTGCGCAGGATGCGGAGAATCCGCGGCTCTACAACTGCACCGGGATGGTGGAGAAGCCGAAGTTTGAAGACGCACCATCCAAGCAGGCCATCATCGGACGCTACATCCTGACGCCGGGCATCTTTGCCACGCTGGAAAAGACCGGCTTTGGTGCCGGCGGCGAGCTGCAGCTGACGGACGGTATTCTGGCCCTGCTGCAAACGGAAAAGGTCTATGGCTACACCTTTGAAGGCAGGCGCTTCGATGCCGGCGATAAGTTCGGCATGCTGCAGGCTACGGTGGAGTTTGCGCTGAAGCGGCCGGAGTTCGGCGAACGCTTCCGCAGTTTTCTGCGCAACCTTTCCATCTGAGATTGGGCGTAGATCCCCGGAGAGATTCACTCGACAGAAACCGCGCAGCCGCTGCGCAAAGTACAGGATGCAACCCACGGAAAGAATGAGCATGGCAGAGTCGACGATACGATTTGGCACCGATGGCTGGCGCGGCGTGATGGCCGACGACTTTACCTTCTCCAACGTGAGGATTGCAGCACGCGCCATTGCTGCGTATCTGCTCGAGAATGAGGATCCGCGACAGCAGGCCAGCCGTGGCGTCTGCATCGCTTTCGACGGCCGTTTTCTCTCCGAGCGTTTCGCCGCCACCTGCGCCGAGGAGCTGGCTGCCACGGGGATTCCGGTGGCACTGGCGCACGCGATCACGCCCACGCCGGCCCTGTCGATGGCGGTGCGGGACCGCGGTGCGGCCGGCGGCATCATGATCACCTCCTCGCATAATCCCTACCAGTGGAATGGCGTGAAATACAAAGCCTGGTACGGCGGCTCGGGCAGTCCTGAGATCATCCGCGCGATTGAGGCCAGGCTGGGTGCGCCGGTGCCGCAGGCCGCATCGGCTGCAGCGATTGAGCGCGTGGACTTCATTGCCCCCTACATGCGCGCGGTCGAGCAGTTTGTGGATCTGGAGGCGATTGCGCGCTCCGGCCGCAGGTTTGCCATTGACTCGATGCACGGCGCAGGCAGGCGGCTGCTGGACGAGCTGTTCACCCGCATCGGCGTGGACCATGTGCAGATTCGCGGCGAGATCGATCCGCTGTTTGGGGGCGTGCATCCGGAGCCGATTGAGCCGCACATCCGCGCGCTGGGCGTGGCCGTGGTGGAGCACGGATGCGATGCCGGACTGTGCACCGACGGCGATGCCGACCGCATTGGCGCCGTGGACGAAGCGGGAAACTTTGTCGATCCGCACAAGATCTACAGCGTGCTGTTGCAGTGGGTGCTGAAGCGCAGGCAGTGGCCGGGAGCGGTGACGCGAGCCTTCAACACGACCAAGATGCTGGACCGCATCTGCGCCCGCCATGGACGCACACTCCACGAGCATGGCATTGGCTTCAAGTACGTGGTGGACTACATGCTGCAGGAGCCGATCGTGATGGGCGGCGAGGAATCCGGCGGCATTGGACTGCAGCGCCACCTGCCGGAGCGCGACGGCATTCTGAATGCGCTGCTGCTGGCCAACGTGATGGCCGACGAAGGCAGGACGCTGGGCGAACTGGTTGCAGAGCTGCAGGCCGAATACGGCGAACACCAGTATGGCCGCATCGATCTGCATCTGCCAGAGGCAAGCAAGCTGCGGGCCATGGAGCGGGCGCGCGCGCTGGGCCGCGGAGAGACTGTCTTTGCGGGCATGCCGATCGAGCGCGTGGAGACGCTGGACGGGGTGAAGTTCTACCTTCAGAATCCGGAGGCCGCAGAACGCAGCCAGAGCGGGCCGCCGGCAGCTGAAACCTGGCTGCTGCTGCGGGCCAGCGGCACCGAGCCGCTGATGCGCATCTACTGCGAAAGCTGCTCGAAGGAGTCGGTGGCGCGGGTGCTGGCATCGGCCCGGGAGTTTGCCCTGCGCGACTGAGCGCTGGCATCGCCAGTTGCCTGGAAATTCTGCGCAACTGGCGATGCGGCGCGTTTGCCAATGCGCAGCAGGGCTGACCAGCCCTGCCGCAACCTGGCCCCGACGTAGCTTAGCCCAGACGTACCAGACGCGCTTCCAGCAGGTTGGCAACCTTGCCCAGTTCCTCGAGCAGCGTGGGCGCAACCGGCTCATCGATCTGCACCACGGACAAGGCCTTCACCGGAGCCGCGGAACCGCTCTGCCGCACTTCGCGTCCCAGTGCGAAGTTGGCAATGTTCACGCCCTGCTGGCCCAGCACGGTGCCGATGTTGCCGATGACGCCGGGCACGTCGCGATTGCGGCAGACCAGCAGTGTTCCTTCCAGCGGCGACTCGATATCCAACCCGTCCAGCTCGATCAGCCTCGCCTGCTCCCCGTGCAGCACTGTACCCACGGCGGTGCTGCATCCCTGGCTGTCGCGGATGGTGATGCGGAGTGCATCGGCAGCCAGACCGCGCGTGGAGGCCAGCTGCTCCTCGTGAAGGCGGATGCCGCGCTCGGCGGCAATGGCGGCTGCGTTGATGCGATTCACATTCTCCGAACCAACCAGCAGACCGGCGATGGCGGCGTTGCGCAGCAGCTCGGTTTTGCCCTCGGCCAGCAGGCCGGAGTAGCTAAGCTCAATGCCCTCAATGCTGCGCGTGGCTGCCTGCGAAAGGAAGCGGCCAAGGCGGTCGGCAAGCTCGATGAACGGAGCAAGCTGCACATACTCCTCATGCGTCAGCGAGGTGACGTTGACGGCATTCTGCACCACGCCGAGGCGCAGGTACTCGCGCACCTGGCGGGCAATCTGGATGCCGACGGCCTCCTGCGCTTCATTCGTGGAGCCGGCAATGTGCGGCGTGAGCAGCACATTGGGCATGCCGAAGAAGGCCGAGTCCTTGAGCGGCTCCGAGGCGAAGACATCGAGCGCCGCTCCGGCAACATGGCCCGAGGCCAGCGCCGCAGCCAGCGCCGCTTCCTCGATCAGCTCGCCGCGCGCGCAGTTCAGGATGCGCACGCCCTTCTTCATCGTGGCCAGTGACCGCGCGTTCAGAATGCCTTCGGTCTGCGGCGTAAGTCCGACGTGCAGCGTGAGGTAGTCGGCAGCCTGGAAAAGCTCCTCGACGGTGACCAGTCGAATGCCGGTCTCGCGGGCAACGGCCGGGGAAACGAAGGGATCGTGACCGATCAGCTCCATGCCGAAGGCACGGGCTCGCCGGGCCACCTCCAGACCGATGCGGCCCAGGCCAAGAATGGCCAGCGTCTTGCCGCGCAGCTCCAGCCCCTGGAGGGATTTCTTCTCCCACTTGCCGGCATGCATGGAGGCATTGGCCACGGCCAGCTTGCGGGCCAGGGCGATCATCATGCCCAGGGTAAGCTCGGCAACGGCGACGGCATTGGCGCCGGGTGTGTTCATGACGACGATGCCGCGACGGGTGGCCGCTTCCGTGTCAATGTTGTCCACACCGACACCGGCGCGGCCAATCACGCGCAGGCGCGGCGCATGCGCCAGCAGCGCATCGTCCACCTGCACGGCGGAGCGGACAACCAGGGCATCGGCATCGGCCAGCGCAGCGGGCAGTCCGCCATCCAGCGCAGCCACCTGCTCATGGGTCAGAATCTGCCAGTCGGGCTCCTCGGCCAGAACAGCAAGAGTGGCAGGCGATACTTTTTCAGCAAGAACGATCTTCATCGGAATCCCTTTCGCAGTTTCCGTGGCACGATAGGCGTCAAAGCGAATCTGATTCTGCTCGCAGAAGAGTTCGAACAGGCGCACCACAGACGGCTGCGGACGACCCTCGCCACGCTCGTACTTCCAGATGGAGTTGGGGTGGACGCCAAGCTGCTCGGCCATCTGGTACTGGTAAAGACCGAGCTGCTTGCGCGCAAGAATCAGTTTTTCGCCAAAGGTAAGTTCGGGCATCCAAAAATCTCCTGATCAGCTAGCTCCGACAGCAGACCGCGCGGCCGCAAAGACAGGCATCGGCAGCAGCCGGAGCAGCCTTGCGCGCGGCAAAGGTCTGCTGTGCGGCAGCAACAGCCTGCCCAAACTGGACGGGAAGCTGGAGCGTATCGAGGGCGATGAACTCCAGGGCACCCAGCAGCGCAATGGTGTCCATGTAGTCAAAGAAGCCGAGATGGGCGATGCGGAAGAGCTTGCCCTGCATCTCTCCCTGACCGTTGGCGATGACCGCACCAAAGCGGGCCTTGAGCGCCTTGACGACCGCACCCGAGTCCATGCCCTCCGGCACGGCGACGGCGGTGGCCGCTGCGGCCGGGGCATCCGGAGCAAAGAGCGTGAAGCCCAGCGCCACCAGACCGGCGCGCGTCATGGCGGCGCAGGTCTCCGCGTTTTCAATCAGCATGCGGCGACCCTCCACCAGATCTCCACCCGCCTGCCCGGCAATGTAGTCCAGCGCCGCACCCAGACCGGCGATCAGGGCCACGGCCGGCGTGTAGGCGGACTCGCCCTTGGGAGCGACCTTGCGCTCCTTGCGCAGATCAAAGTAGTAGCGCGGATTCCTGCTGGTCTCCATTGCCGCCCAGGCACGCTCGCTCACGCTCAGGTAGGCCAGCCCCGGCGGAATCATCACCGCCTTCTGGGAGCCGCCAATCAGCACGTCAATCCCCCAGGCATCCACGTCCAGATGCGTGGTGCCCAGCCCGGTGATGCCATCGACGACCAGCAGCGCCTGCGGAGCCGCCGCATGCACCTGCTCGGCAATGGACTGGATGCAGTGACGCACGGCCGTCGAGGTCTCCGTGGCCTGCACAAAGACGGCGCGGGTGTCGGCATGGAGTGCGGCCCGGATGGCCGCAGCGTCAAAGGTCTGGCCATAGGGAGCGCTGACCAGATCCACCTGGCAGCCGAAGGCCTTGGCCAGCGCCACCCATCGCTCGCCAAACTTTCCGGCGCTGAGCACCAGCACGCGGTCACCGGGCGAGGTGAGATTGCTGACCGCTGCCTCCATGGCTCCGGTGCCGGAGCTGGACAGGACGATGACATCGTTCCGGGTGCCGACAAACTGCTTGAGCTGGCCCAGCACGCGGGAGTAGAGCGCGCGGAACTCCGGGGTGCGGTGATGAATATCGGCCGAGGCCATGGCAAACTGTGCGGCAGGCAGCAGCGGAGTGGGTCCGGGGGTATAGAGGCGGGTTTTACGGAAAGATCG
>JAJZGG010000117.1 GCA_021804965.1 Acidobacteriota bacterium | reverse complement strand
GGACGGTCACGGGGTGAGTGAGTCTGGCGAGATAGCAAAAGCAACAGCAAAAGAAGAAGCAGATTCCCTGCGGGAAGGACAAGCGAAGGGGAGTGGTTGTTGCGATGGGAGCAAATGTGGCGCGGATGCGGGCAAATGCAAAGGCTAAAGCAGAAGCAACGGCAAATGCGGATTGCCGGCGGGAAGGAGAAGCAAGCGGGGAGTGGTTGGAATGCGGGGGAGTGGCAGGCGCCGCATCCTTTTCGGGAGGGATTGGGGGAATCCCTGCCGGGGATGCGGCGCTGTTTTCGGTCGGGTTGGGGTTAGTGGCTCATGTCATCAACGTAGTGGCCGAGGAGTGCGGTCTGGCCGGAGAGCGGGTCTTTGAAGAGCAGGCCGACGACGCGTACTTTGGCTCCGTCGGTGATGCTGCTCATGCCGCTCAAGCCTTTGCGAAATTCTGTGCCGCCGGTGAGGGTGACGTTGACAGTCTGCGGGATGAGCAGTCCGGCGAACCCGTTGACCTGCATCTGGAAGCTGCGGTTGGAGTCGTTTTCGCTGCCGGGCACGACGGTGCCGTTGAGGCCCCAGTTGCGCAGGACGATGCGATGGACGGAGACCGATTGCGCGCTGGTGGCTCCGGTGGCCGGGCCGCCGATGGCCACATCCTGGCCGGCGAGCAACTGGTCTGGGCCGAAGAGGAAGCGCGTGAGCGGATTGTGCATCCAGTAGATGGAGTACTTCTCGCTGCCGGTGAGGTTGACCTGGGCGATCTGGCCGAGGGTGAGTCCGGTGGTGGTGGGAAGCAGGCCGCGGACGTAGAGGTCAAAGCTGGTGGCCGGGCCGGAGGCAGGATTGACGGAGGTGACCAGTCCGCTGGCGGCAAAGCCCTGCTGGGAGAGGATGTCGATCTCATCGGCGTCGATGGTGGCGTCGGCCTTGTCGAGCTGACCGGAGATCTGGACGATGCTGCTGGAGGTGAGCTGGCTCAGGCTTGCGTTGCCGTCCCACTCGGTTTGTCCGTTGACGTTGACGGTGAAGGAGCGGCCGTGCGGACCCTGAATGACGAAGGACTGCGCGCTGGTGTCGACGCTGACGACGGCGGCGGTGAATTCATCGATGTAGGCCTGCGGGTCGGTGGTGGAGACGGCGTTGACGGCGAAGGTGGGGTTGACGGTTCCGGTGATCTGGCCGTTGGTGTCCACCTGGATGGATTGCGCGATCTTGAAGTCGAGATGGATGCCGACGGGAGCGCTGTTTGCCGCGACGACCAGCGGGGTGGTCAGCGGGACGGTGACGGTGGAGGTGGTGAGCGTGGCCGGCTCGGTGGCGATGGTGGGCGCGCTGCCGGAGGCGGTGTTGAGGTAGCCGAGGGTTGCGCTGCCGAGCGAGATGGTGATGCCGGTGTAGGTGCCGGCCGGCACATCATTCATGTCGAGCAGGGTGTTGAGTCCGTTGAAGCGCGCGAAGTCGACGGTGGGCGTGCCGCTGAGCAGCTGCACGGAGGTGCCGCTGGCGGTGGTGGCGGTGATGCTGTTGAGCACGACCTGGAAGGAGGTGACGGCGGCCATGGGGGCATCGGTACCGGTGATGAAGGAGGCTCCGGTGGGGGTGTTGGCCGGGGTGGTGGTGTTGGTGCCGCTGCTGCAGCCGCTGAGCGCAAGCAGTGCAGCGAGGCAGATGGCGGTGAGTTGGGCGGGGCGGGACGAGACGATGGACATGCAGGACCTCCGTGCGGATGGGTTCGGATGGATGGAGCCGGAGGGCAGAGAGGAATGCGTTGCAGGCAGGTTGACCGTAGCCGCGCAAGCGCAGAAAGAAGAGACAGCACACGTTGCAAGGCAGTTCGATGCGGCCGGAACTGCGCAGCAAAGGATGAGACGCGAGGGGTGAATTTCGGTTGAGGGGGGATGGGGGATTTTTTTGCGGTTTTTGATTGGGGGAATCTGCAGGGCTGGAACGTGGGTGCGTGCGGCGACAGGGGGATGGTTGCGACGTACACTGAGGGGGATGGAGGGATTGGCCGATGAGCAGCAGCAAGGGGCAGAGCGTTGGTGGGCAGGAGCGCAGCGTGGAGACGAGCGGACGCTACTTCTTTGAGAAGTTTGGGATTACGGAGCGGCTGCTGGAGCGCTGCCTGGGCGAGGCGCTGAGCGCGGGCGGCGAGTTTGCCGATCTGTACTTTGAATCGGTGACGGCGACGACGCTGGGGATGGAAGAGCAGATTGTGAAGTCGGCCAGCACGGGGACGAGCGTGGGCTGCGGGGTGCGCGTGATTGCCGGGGAGCGGACCGGATATGCGTATACCGACAACCTGAGCGCGGAGCGGCTGCTGCAGGCGGCGCGCACGGCGGCGATGATTGCCTCCGGGCCGGCGAAGCAGCCGGTGGTGGGGTTTGAAGAGAAGCAGGCGCCGAACCTGTATCCGCTGCCGCTGGGCGGCTGGGACCTGGACCTGACGGCGCGGCTGGAGCTGATCCAGCGGGCGGACCGCGCGGCGCGGGCGGTGGACAACCGCATTGTGCAGGTGCGGGCCAGCTATGCCGAGGAGCTGCGGCGGGTGATGGTGGTGGGTTCGGATGGGGCGTTTGCCAGCGATGTGCAGCCGTTGGCGCGACTGAATGTGTTTGTGATTGCGCAGGAGAACGGCGTGTCCACGCGCGGGACGGCCGGCGGCGGCGGACGCGCGGGAGTGGAGCAGTTTGTAGGCGGCAAAAGTCCGGAGCAGATGGCGCAGGAGGCGGCGCGCGGAGCCGTGCTGCAACTGGGCGCGAGACCGGCTCCGGCAGGCGAGATGCCGGTGGTGCTGGGACCGGGATGGCCGGGGATTCTGCTGCATGAGGCGGTGGGTCATGGGCTGGAGGCGGACTTCAACCGCAAGGGGACGTCGGCCTTTTCCGGGCTGGTGGGCAAGGCCGTGGCCAGCAGCAAGGTGACGGTGGTGGACAATGGCCGGATGCCCGGGCGGCGCGGCTCCCTGAACGTGGACGATGAGGGATCGGAGACGCAGGAGACCGTGCTGATTGAAAACGGCATCCTGAAGGGCTACCTGACGGACAAGCTTTCGGCGCGGCTGACAGCCACGGCGAATACCGGATCGGGACGGCGCGAGAGCTTCCAGTGCATTCCGATGCCGCGCATGACGAACACCTATATGCTGGCCGGCGAGGACGATCCGGAGGAGATTCTGCGCAGCGTGAAGCGCGGCCTGTATGCAGTGAACTTTGGCGGCGGACAGGTGGATATTACCAACGGAAAGTTTGTCTTCACGGCGTCGGAAGCGTATCTGATCGAGGACGGCAAAGTCACGGCACCGGTGCGCGATGCGACGCTGATTGGCAACGGACCGGAGGCGCTGCGGTATGTGTCGATGGTTGGCCACGACCTGCGGCTGGATGAGGGAATCGGCACCTGCGGCAAGGCCGGGCAGTCCGTGCCGGTGGGCGTGGGAATGCCGACCATCAAGCTGGACAAGATGACCGTGGGCGGCACCGCCAGCTAAGGCATTGGCATTGCATGCAGCAGCAGCGGCCTTTGGCCGCCATACGCGGAGGACGCAGGGGCTTGCTGCGCTTCCGTTGGTCGCGGGGTGGTGGTCAGGGATGTGTGGGGTGGGTTGAGGCGAAGGCTTCGGGGTCGGCTTTGCGGAGTTCTTCCTTGAACTGCTGGTACTCGCGCTACGCAACTGCTGCTGCATGCACCTGAACCCGGTCTTAGTTACATTAGCTGATTCCGTCGCGTCTGCTTTGTGTGTTGCTGGAATCTCGCCGGATGAGGCAAGCTGGATTGCTTCTTGCCAAACCATCTTCTCTGTTGTACCAGCCAATGTTATGGAACCAAGCGCTCTTGCTCTTTCTAGCGTTTTGTTTCAACCTTAAGGGGACATCTTTGGAGAAATTATCTTTGGCACCAAATTCCACAGCACTTCCCCGCGGTTGTTATGTCTTTCTGCATGTCGGCTTGGGACCGTCGCGCGAGCAGGAAGCAAATGGTGATGGCTTGTTAGTGGATGACGGTGAGCGCTTTCATCTGCGTGAAGATATCTGGATTGAGCGACTCGATGAGTCGACCTCGACGAACATTCAGCGGGCATGTGAACCACCCCATTACGATCTCGACAAAGTAATTCGGGATCGACAACTCTACGCGTTTGTCATGCAGATCCCTTCACCGCAGCGAACGCGATACGACGGGCTGCAAATCCTCCGCTCGGTGATCTCCCTGTCGCGCTTGGTGAAACCAACAAGTACAGGTGACCGCTACTGTGCACAGGTGATGCATTTCGGTTTGAGAGATTCCCAAGTCCTCTCGATTGAATTCAGAGGAGTGAGCCTTGATGTTACTCTCGGGCCGAACAGTCGAGATTGGCTCACAAGGCGAGACGGCGAGGAGCTTCGCAGACTGATGCCTTGGGCCTCAGAGGATAAGAAAATGCATGAACGCGTTCACCGCGCTTATTGGAATCACGAATACGCTATGCGTTCCAACACTGTCGATATCAGATGGATGTTCGTGGTTGAAGGTTTGGACGCCTTGATAAACACTGGTCGCGCCAAATGCGAGTACCAGTTTCGTATTCGCGTAAAGAAGCTTGCCGATTATCTGCGCATCTTCAGCACCCCCATCACTCCGGAAGAGCTGACCAAGGCGTATAAGATTCGATCGAAGCTGGTTCACACGGAGAAGTTTCTTTACGGCTTGGATGAAATATTGCCTTGCATCGAACACAACGCGCTCTATGAGAAATTGGAGGCTGTGTTACGCATAACGGTGCGAACAGCGCTTCTCGATGAGACGTTTGGGAACTCGTTTGAAACTGAGGCGTCGGTTGCTTCGAGATGGAATGTGTAGACGGCTACGTTAAGCAAACAAAAGCTACCAGCGTGCCCTCGTGGTCGAGCAGGCGATAAATGGGCGTTGTGCCGGCTGCTGCCTCGGCCAGCAGACTGCTGCCCGCCCAACTGCACCGCTTTGCGATCCCCTCGTGCATCGGCAAGCTCCCCGGTTACTTGCTACTACCCGCGAATTCTACGTCGGTTGCGCCGCGACAGGGAATATTTGCATTGCATGCAGCAGCAGCGCGGCTTTGCCGCGCCGTATGTGGAGGACGCAGGGGTGGTGGCGCTCCCGCTGGTCGCGGGGTGGGTTTGTGGCGGGCGGGCGATGGGGACCTTCGCCCTTGTGGTTTTCAGGATTTGGGTTGGTGTGGGAAGCCGGTCATGGTTTGGGTTTTCAGGATTTTGCCGCCTTCCTGGATGACGTAGAGTTTGTTGGCCGGCAGGGCTTTGAGGGTGTCGATGGTGCCGGAGGGCCAGCGGATTTCGAGGGTATCGACCTGGGTGGCCTGATCGAGGCCGAAGTGCAGGCGGAAGTCGTTCTGGGAGTAGTAGCTGCCGCCGGAGCGGACCTCGTCGATGAGGAGCATGGGTTTGGGTGCTTTGGGATCGACCTGTGCGGTGAGGCGAAGGGCTGCGCCGATGGCGGAGCGGTTGCTTTTGGTGCCGACGAGGCGGATCTTGATCCAGTTGCGATTCTTCCAGGTGGAGTCGCAGCGGAGCAGCTGGGGCATGGCGTTGATGCAGTTGACGACGACGTCGATGTCGCCGTCGTTGTCGTAGTCGCCGAAGGCGCAGCCGCGCGCGGGGACGGCGTCGGTCATGCCGGGGCCTCCGTGCTGGGTGACGTCCTCGAACTGTCCGTTGCGGAGGTTGCGGTAGAGGTATTTGTGTTCGGCGTAGGGGGCGTCGATGGCGGTGCCGTCGACCTCGGGGTAGACGTGTCCGTTGGAGATGAGGATGTCGAGCCAGCCGTCGTTGTCCATGTCAAAGAAGCCGACGCCCCAGCTGAGGTAGCGGGTGTTGATACCGAGTCCGGAGAGGTAGGTGTGATCCTCGAAGGTGCCGTCGCCGAGGTTCTGGTAGAGGGAGTCGGTGTCGCCGGCGAAGTTGGTTTTGACGATGTCCATGAGGCCGTCGCGGTTGAAGTCTACG
>JAJZGG010000044.1 GCA_021804965.1 Acidobacteriota bacterium | reverse complement strand
TTTTCCCGGGACTACTTTTTTCTCTACAACTGGACCTGGTATCACTGGCTGGGCATGCTGGCCCCGCTTGCGATTCTGGCATTCTTCTGGCGCGGCAAGCTGCGCGGAGTGCGGCCTGCATTTGAACAGCTCAGCTTCCTGATGCTGCCCTTCGGGCTCATCTCGATTGCGGTTGCGATTGTGCTGGCAAGCTCGCCATCCTTTGAAATGTTTGTGCGCCTGCAGCCGCTGCGCACCTTCCACCTGATCACGATCGTCTTTGTCCTGCTCTTTGCCGGAGTGATCGGGGAATATCTGGCGCAACACCGCCCCTGGCTGATCGCTTTGATCGTTCTGCCGCTGGGCACGGGCATGTACGCCATTGCCGAGGCAACCTATCCTCACAGTCCGCACATCGAGCTGCCTGGAATGGCGACGAATAATCCATGGCTGAACACATTGCAATGGATTCGCACGCATACTCCGGAAGATGCCGTCTTCGCCGTGGATGCTCGCTACTTCAAGGATCCAGTGACCGATGTGCATGGCTTCCGTGCCATTGCCGAGCGCTCTTCGCTTGCCGACTACTACAAGGACAGCGGCGTGGTTTCGCTCTTCCCGGAACTGGCCCCCGAGTGGAAGCAGATGAGCAATGCCACGCAGGGGTTGAATCACTTCCAGTTGGCGGATTTTCAGCGGCTGCGTGCCGAGTATCCACAGGTGGACTGGACAGTGATCCACGGCCCGGCGCCCCAAGGGATGCATTGCCCTTATCAGCGTGGCGGCTACGCCGTCTGCCAGCTTACGGCGCAGTGACGGAAGGCAGAATGGCAGCGATCAACCCGCAGTTTGTTCCGAATTGGAAAGCCATTCATCGGAGTGCAACCGGGCTTCTGCTAGCATGGAAAAAACATAATTGATCGTGTATGGCATCCGGGATGCAAATGCCAGAACCCTGTCAGTGCATCCGCCATGCAGAGATTCAGGAGAAGATATCTTTGGACCAGGAAGCGATCTACGAAAAGCTGACGGAGATTTTCCACGATCTGTTTGACGATGATTCGATTGTGGTGACGCCCGAACTGACCGCCAAGGATGTGGAAGGCTGGGACAGCCTCGCCCATATCCGGCTGATTATCACAATCGAAAAAGCATTCAAGGTGAAGTTCTCCACCACAGAGATTGCCAAGCTGGAAAAGGTGGGCGATCTGGCAGCACTGATTCAAAGCCGCGCCTGAGCCTGCGGGTACGTTCCTGTCTCCCCGCACCTGCAAAAGGAGCGTAAGCGGAGTCTCTGTCCATCGACTATGCTGTGCTTTTTTCCCCGGAGTTATGATGCCCATTGATTTGTATACAGAGCTGCAATGGCTGCCGCGTTCCCCAAAGGATTTCTCTGCCAGCGTCAAGGCCTGGTCGGAGGCCGACGGAGGTGCGCCGCTGCGTGCGCTTGCCTCCCACGGGCTGGACCTGAACCAGCTGACGCGGCTGGCCAAACCCATCTCCGCAGCCATTGGCCGCGGCGCCGATCTGGCACCGCTGCTTCCGTTCCGGCTGGCCGTGATTGGCAACGCGACGTTGGACTTCATTCTGCCGGCCCTTGTGGCCAGCGCTGCGCGTCACGGCATCGCGCTCGAAATCATTCAGCCGGCGTATGACCAGGTGGCGCAGGAGGCATTGACGCCGGATTCACGCGTCAATGCCTCCAAGCCGAATGCCGTCCTTTTTGCGCTCGACTATCGCGCGCTCCCGCTCAAGTTTGTCCCCGGGGATGCGGACGCTGCCGCCAATGCCGTACTCGGTGCCACCGGCTATCTGGCGGCGCTGCGGGAGGGCATCCAGAAAAACTGCGGCGCCGCATGCATCTTCCAGAGCTTTGCGCCCGCACCCGAGGCGGTCTTTGGGAGTCTGGATCGCGCTCTGCCGGGAACCATGCGCTGGATGTTGAGTGAAGTCAACCGCGGTTTGGCGGAGCAGACGCTGGCTGCCGGCGATGTGCTGCTGGATGTTGCCGGGTTGGCGGAAACCGTGGGACTGGCCAGCTGGCACGATCCGCAGCTGTGGAACCTGGGCAAGTTCCCCTGCGCAGAGAGTGTGATCCCGCTCTATGCCGATCATGTGGCGCGGACGCTGGCTGCCATGCGTGGCAAGAGCCGCAAGGTGCTGGTGCTCGATCTGGACAATACCGTCTGGGGCGGCGTGATCGGCGACGATGGTCTGGAAGGGATTCGCGTGGCCCAGGGCGATGCTGTCGGTGAGGCGCATCTGGCAGTGCAGCGCATGGCGCTTGATCTGCGCAAGCGCGGCATTGTGCTGGCCGTCTCCTCGAAGAACACCGATGAGGTGGCGCGTGAGCCGTTCCTGAAGCATCCGGAGATGCTGCTGAAGCTCGACCATATCGCCGTCTTTCAGGCCAACTGGAATGACAAGGCGACCAATCTCCAGGCCATCGCCGACGAGCTTTCCGTCGGCATCGATTCGCTGGTCTTCCTGGATGACAATCCTGTGGAGCGCGGTCTGGTGCGGAAGCTGCTGCCGCAGGTGGCGGTTCCGGAGCTGCCCGAGGATGCTGCCGGATACGCACGCACGCTCGCAGCCGCGGGATATTTTGAGGCCATTGCCTTTGCCGGCGAAGACCTGAAGCGTGCCGATTTCTATCAGGACAATGCCAAACGCATCAGCCTGCAGAAGCAGGTGGGCGGTGTGGATGCCTATCTGGCTTCGCTGGACATGACGATCACCTTCCAGCCCTTTGATGCGACGGGGCGGGCACGCATCGTGCAACTCATCAACAAGTCCAACCAGTACAACCTGACCACGCGCCGCTACACCGATCCTGAGGTGCTGGCAGCCGAGGAGGATCCCACCGTATTCACGCTTCAGGTGCGGCTGGCGGATATCTTCGGCGACAACGGCATGATCAGCGTGGTCATCTGCCGGCCGGGTGAGCCGGGCGAGCCGGGCGTGTGGGAGATTGACACCTGGCTGATGAGCTGTCGCGTGCTGGGCCGCAAGGTCGAGCACATGGTGCTGAACCATCTGGTCGAGCATGCAAAATCCCGCGGCATCCATACGATCGTTGGCCGCTATCTCCCCACCGAGCGCAACAAGCTGGTGGTGGACCACTACGCCAAGCTCGGCTTTACCAAGATCAGCGAAGAGGACTCCGGCAGGACAGAATGGAAGCTGGATGTGGCCGAGGCTAAGCCGGATATAGCCCCGATGAAGGTGGTTACACTCGCATCCGAATGAGTGCGTGCGGCGAGGAGGATTTTCTATGCCTGAAAAAGTCAGCGCTTTAACGCAGAAGAGAAACAACTTTTTAATGATGGCATTTCTTGCCATAGTAACCCCGGTTCTACTCTTTTTTGCTACAGAAATCGGACTAGGCCGGACTTACATTCGATCAAGTCGAAGTCTTGGTGATTGCTTGGATTATGAGCATGCCGATGCAGGTATTCCGAATATTTCGAACTGCAAAACTGTAGATAAACTCTATGAGACTCCCTTGGTTCATTACTCATTTAATGAATGCGGACTTCGTTCTGTTTACGGATGCCAACCTTCCTCTTCAGATAAATACACAATCGCCATGTTGGGGACCTCAGTCGGCTTGGGGCAGTGGGTCAACGATAATCAGTCCCTAAGCAGCCAAATCGAGATGGATACGGCAAATCGAGAACAGAAACATGTTGTTGTTGCCAATTACTCCCGCATGGAGGAGGCGCCTCCAATGATGGTGCAGTTACTGCCGCAGATTCTGCAAAAGAAGCCGAACATGGTGATCGTCATATTAACCGAGTACGATGTGAAGATTTCAACGGCGAATGCACGGGATGCGGCAAAAATCGCCAAAATGATACATGCCAGTCGCCTGCAATGGTGGACAAGCTATTTGAAAACGCTTTGGCAAAACGAAACATTCCGTGAAATTGTCATTACCTTAAATCAGCATCTCCTTCAGCGTATTGAGGGAACAAGATTGGCATGTCTGATCGAAAATTTCGATTTCAAGAACAATGCACGCTACGTTCATCAGTACCTAGCAGGTGACGATGGCGAGACAGGATATCTTGATCCCCATCCTTCTGCCCAATGGGAGGCGAGCTATTCTGCATTAGCAAACGAAATAAAGGAAATGAGTCAGCTTACGAACAGAAGTAGAATTCCTCTTGCCGTCGTACTGTTGCCATCACATGCTCAGGCTATCATGCTTGCCAATCCCTCCATAGCGTCCGAATATCCATCTTACGATCCTTACTATATCGAACATAGAGTGAAGGGAATCGTAGAGGCCAACGGAGGTGACTTTGTAGATATATTCCCGGACTGTTCCCAGCAAAATGAGTTGGGTAGCCATTTCTATTTCGAAAATGCGCATCCAGATGCTTCGGCCCTCTCTGACTTTGCCAAAATGATTTCAAAATATCTAAAGGATCACTATCTCCCGAAATCTCCGAATCAAAGTGCACAAATCTCCATTCCTCGCCTGGAAATCTCAAAAAGTTATCCAACAAAACAAAACCTATTGGAGATGCCAGGGTAATAAAGATGTGCTGCGAAAGGAGCAATAGCCATGGATTCGTACAACGGCAAGGAGCGAGGATCGCAATGATACGACTCGCCCCATTAAGCGCTCGTTAGCAGTTATGATTCTTCATGCAGGGAAAGTCTGCATAGATTCCCCCAAAGAAGCCAAAGCCATCTTAGAGCGAAAGGTGCTCTGTTTATGTCGAGTATGAAACCAGTGTCGAGTTGCATGCTATCGGGTGAGGGGCGGATGCGAGGATTCCGCTGGATGAAGGACGGTATTCTACTCCTGCTGCTTGCCGGATTCACGATCTTCACGTTGACGGCGGCGTCCACCAAGCAAGCGGATCGGTTTTACCACGAGCATATTTCTGCACAAGCGAAATCCAATACAGAGGGCGCGACTCGGTCGCATGCCTCTGTGCAAGCGTTCGGGGGACAAAGATGACGAATACATCGCGCAACAACAATCCTCACAACTCACTGCAAAAGCGAGACTGGATTCTGCTCCCCCTGCTGGCAGTGGCAGCTCCGTGCCTTCTGCTTTTTTTTGCAAACCTGATGCTGCGACCCATCTACACAACAACCAATCATCGACTTTCGCAGTGCCTGAACTACGCACATCCCGGTGCAGGAATTCCCGGGATCCCAAATTGTACGACCTACGACAAGTCCTTTGACACCCCGCTGATTCAATATACGTTCAATCAGTGTGGATTGCGATCTGAGAGCGGGTGCGAGCGCTCAGCACCCGACACTTACACTATCGCCATGGTTGGCTCCTCTGTTCCTTTAGGACAGTGGGTTCCGTTCCATCAGTCCATTGCAGCAATGTTGCAAACTGATTTGGCGGATTCTACGCACCGCAAAATTGCAGTCGAGAATTTTGCGCGCATGGAGGAATTTCCGCCATTAATTCCGAAGCTACTTCCGCGAGTGCTCAACACCGCGCCGGACAATATACTTCTCGTCATTTCTCCTTATGACTTACAAGTATCCAGCGCCGACCCGACGGAGATGATGAACACAGCAAGAATGACCTCAACAAGTCGCTTCAAGTTCTGGACAGACTATTTTATGCATGCTATCTTCAGCAGCTCACCCAGTGAAGCCATTAGCGCCATAAAGCTTCCAATCCATAACATCGAACAGAAGTCAAGACTTGGAACGTTCACGCTGGACTTCATCGATTCGAATAAGTCAATTTATTTACGCAGCTCGTTAATCGACAATGATACCGGCATCGGTTATTTATCGATAAATCCTTCGAGCTTCTGGATGCAGGATTATCTTAAATTCGAGAATTATGTCCAGGTGATTGCGCAGACAGCCAAATCACATCACATAGCTTTCCAAGTTGCGTTGGTACCGTCAAGGCCCCAGGAGGTAATGCTGAATAGCGGCTCCTGGCCCGCAGGATACGATCCCTACTTTCTGGATCGAAAAGTGCAGTCGATAGTCACCGCGAGTGGCGGCACATTTCTGGATATTTTCCCGGCCTGCGCACGCGACTTCGATCTGGAAAAGCACTACTACATCCAGAACGGACATCCAGATGGAATCGCTCAGACTCGGCTGGCGCGGATGATCTCGGATGCTATGCTGCGCAATCCCTCGCCAAGTATTATGGGCAAAACCGAAAAGAAGCCGTCACAGAAAGGCGCACAATAATCATGGATTCCGCATCCTTTACATTTGTCTTCTTTGGGCTGGTGGTTGCGGTTGTGATCAACCTGCAGCGGTCACGGCTCTGGCGCTCGACGGTGCTTACGGCTGCCAGTCTCTATTTTCTCTATGCATTGGAAAAGAATCCGCTGGCCTATATTCCGCTGGTGGGCTTTCTTGCCCTGGGCTATGTCTGCATCCTGTGCCACCGCAAAGGCTGGCTCCGAGTGCCGGCATGGGCTGTGGTGGCCGTGTTGCTCGTCTATATCTGGCTGAAGAAGTACACCTTTTTCCCCGAAGCGATTCTGCTGCATTCGGTCTACTTCACGCTGGGTCTGTCCTACATCTTCTTCCGCGTGATGCATCTGGTGATTGAGAGCGGCGACGGCAGCGAGGTGGCAGCAAAGATTGGCATCTTCGAATACCTGCTCTACACGCTGAACTTTACGACCTTCATCTCCGGCCCGATCCAGCGTTACGAGGAGTTTGCCGCAGACCAGTTTGCCGCCCAGCCGATTGCGCTGGATGTCGGCGTGGTGGGGCTACAACTGGAGCGGCTGGTGCGCGGCTTCTTCAAGGTGAATGTGCTGGCCATGTTCTTTGACATTGAGCGTCAGGATGCGCTGCTGTATCTGACGCATCCGGCCACTGCACACCAGAAGCTGCAATCCGGCTTTCTGCTGATGGCCACGTATCCGCTGTTTCTCTACTGCAACTTCTCCGGGTATATCGACGTGGTGATCGCGCTGGCACGGCTGATGCGGCTGCGGCTGCCGGAGAACTTTGACCGGCCATTTTCCGCCACCTCCTTTATCGACTTCTGGAGTCGCTGGCACATCACACTGTCCACCTGGTTCAAGGACTATGTGTACAACCCCCTGATGCTAGCCCTTGTGCGACGCGTGGAATCGGTGAGCGTGCAGCCCTACCTTGCTGTCTTCGCCTTCTTCGCCACCTTCTTTCTGGTGGGTTTATGGCACGGGCGCACCTCGGAGTTTCTGATGTATTGCCTGTTGCAGGGCGGCGGTGTCTCGGTGAACAAGCTGTGGCAGGTGATGCTGACCCAGGCCATGGGCAGGAAGCGGTACAAGGCCCTGGCAGCCAACGGACTCTATCGTATGCTGGCGCGCGGACTCACCTTCTGCTGGTTTGCCTTCACGCTGTTGTGGTTCTGGTCAGACTGGACGGGAATCCACTCCATCTATGGAGCGCTGCCGACGGGGCAATGGATCGCCATCTGGGCAGCAATCTGGCTGACAGCCTCGATCCTGCTTGCAGCGTGGGAGCTGCTGCGCAGTGGCCTGCTTTCCCTGCGCATCGGCGAACAGCCGATTCTGACCACGCGCTATGCACGTGTGGTCTATGCCTCGGCGCTGGGTACGGCAGCCGTCTTCATCACGCTGCTGCTCAACTCACCCGCGCCGGGGATTGTCTACAAGGCGTTTTAAGCATCAACCCGTAAGGGAGGGTCCATGCCGATTGCCGAGCGCACATTTTCGTTCGAGGATCAGGAGCAGTTCGCACAGCTGAGCGGGGATCGCAACCCCATGCACATGGATCCGCTGGCGGCGCGGCGAACGCAGGCTGGCGCCCCCGTGGTGCATGGGATGCATCTGCTGCTGTGGTCGCTGAACGCGCTCCTGCAGCAGCATCCCGAGCTGAAAGGCGTGCAACGCATTCGCGCACAGTTTCAAAAGTTCGTACTGGTGGGGGAGCAGGCCGCAACAGAGCTGCTCTCCATCAAGGCAAACACGGCACGATGGGCTGTCAGTGTGGACGGCGGCGCACGCTGCAAGTTTGTTGTGAACTTTGCTCCGGATATCCAGAAATCGCAGGAGCAGGATGCTGGCGATGCTGCGGAAGAGGGGATGGCTCCGCCCACCTCTGCGCTGGAGCTGAGCTTTGCCGATCTGCCGAATCGAACCGGCTTGCTTCGGATTCCATCTGCAACTGTGCAGGGCCTGACGCGCATGTATCCGGCCGCAGCGGAAGGCATGGGCGCTCGCCGCATGGCTTCGCTTGCCATCTCTTCCACGCTGGTCGGCATGGTTTGTCCTGGGCTGCACTCGATCTATGGCGAGTTGACCGTGGATGCCACGCCGCAATCCTCAGGTGCCTTGCGCTACCAGGTGACGGAGACCGATGAACGCTTCCGAACGGTGAGCATGGAGATTGCAGGCGGCGGCTGGACGGGAAATGTCGAAGCATTCTTGCGGACTCCTCCGGTGCGTCAGCCATCCCTGAACGAGCTGCGCGGCAGCTTTGCCGCCGATCAGTTCCAGGGTGAACGTGCGCTCATCGTGGGCGGATCGCGCGGGTTGGGCGAGCTGACGGCAAAGCTGCTGGCCAGCGGGGCAGCGCAGACGTGGATTACCTATCGCAGCGGCAGGGCGGATGCCGAGCAGGTGGCCGGGGAAATCATCGCCGCCGGTGGGGTTTGCCACCCGGTGCAGTGGGATGCGACCGAGCCGCCGGAGAAGCTTCTGGCACAACTGGGCGAGGTGCCGACGCAGGTCTATTACTTTGCCACGCCGACGATCTTTCGTCCCCAGGCTCGCATCTACGAGCCGGAGCGGCTGCAGGGCTTTCTGCAGGTCTATGCTGACGGCTTCTGGAGACTGGTCGAAGCGTTGCGGAGTATCCACCCGGAGGTGCGTTTCTATTATCCTTCGACTGTCTTCGTGAGCGAGCGGCCGCAGGGCATGACGGAGTACGCGATGGCCAAGGCTGCGGGCGAGATTCTATGCGCCGATATCAACGCGCAGCTTGCGCCAACGCGGGTGGTGATGACGCGGTTGCCGCGCCTGGCAACGGACCAGACCGCATCGGTGACGGCGGTGGAAACCGAGTCGGCCGTGGATGTGATGGCGGAAGTGATTCGAGCGATGAGTCCCCAGGGATGACTCCCTGTCCATCCGGTCTGAAGAGGTGATTTTCGATCCTGGACCGATGGATCGCCTCGGTACGGAGGCTGTGGAAACGGCCCAGTTTGTTCCAGAGTGGCCGATTGAAACGGGCGGTGTCTGGACAAGCTGGGCCGGATTCTTGGCTTCGGCGAGATGCCTGTTATGCGGACTCGGTGAGACGAACACGCAAATCGCGCCCCGTCATCTCAACCGGCTCCTTGAGCGAAAGCAGCTCGATCAGGGTTGGGCTGATGTCGCGCAGGCTGCCGTCGTTGCGCAGGGAGTAGCGATTGGCATCCTCCGCAATGTAGAGAAGCGGCACAGGATTGGTGGTGTGTGCGGTGTGCGGCCCGCCGGTCACCGGATCGATCATCTGCTCGGCATTGCCATGATCGGCGGTAATCAGCCAGACGCCATTGTGCTCCCGCAGTGCCTTGTAGATGCGCCCAAGCTGCGCGTCCACCGCCTCCACGGCCTGGATGGTGGGCTGCAGCTTTCCGCTGTGGCCCACCATGTCGGCATTGGCAAAGTTGGCAATCACCAGATCGAATGCCGTGTCGGAGATGGCCTTCACGATGGTGTCTCCAATGCCTTCGGCAGACATTTCAGGCGCCAGGTCGTAGGTGGCCACCTTCTGCGAGGGAATCAGGACGCGATCCTCGCCGGGGAACGGCGTTTCAATTCCGCCGTTGAAGAAGTAGGTCACGTGCGCATACTTCTCCGTTTCCGCCACGCGCAGGTTGCGCATTTGCGCGGAGCCCAGGACGTTGGCCAGCAGGTTGTCCATCGACTCGGGCAGGATGACGAGCGGCAGCTGATAGGCCTTGTCATATTGCGTCATGCAGACGTAGGTAAGGCCTTTGGGAATCTCATGCCGTGGAATGGTCTCGTCGAGCGACTCCCAGGAGTCGAGATTCCGTCCACCTTCGCTGTTCAGCCCGCTTTCGCGTGCCAGAACGCGGGTAATCTGGCGGGCGCGGTCGGCGCGGAAGTTGAAGTTGATGCAGACATCCTCATCGCGAATGACGCCTTGCGGTTTCCCGGAGGCATCGGTGACGACAAAGGGGATGGTGAATTCGTCGGTGACGCCATTGCTGTAGCGCTCCCGAAGCAGAGCCAGCGGGTCTGCCGTGGAGCCGCCTTCGGCGCGTCCCTGCACCATGGCTTCAAAGGCCTTGCGTTCGCGGTCCCATTTCCGATCGCGATCCATGGCGTAGTAGCGGCCGCTGACCGAGGCCAGCTTGCCCACGCCATACTCGGCCATGCGCGCCAGCAGCTTTTCCAGGTAGCCGACACCGGAGGTCGGCAGGGTGTCGCGTCCATCCAGAAAGGCATGGACGAAGACGCGGGTCACGCCGTGCGCCCTGGCCGCGCGCAGCAGTGCGTAGAGGTGTTCCTGGTGGGAGTGCACGCCGCCATCGGAGACCAATCCGATCAGGTGCAGCTGACGCTCCTGTTCGCGCGCCCGCCGCATGGCGTCGGCGATGGGTGGATGGTTGGTGAAGGCATCGCGGGCAATCAGATCATCGATGCGCGTGATGTCCATGCGCACGACGCGGCCAGCGCCGATATTCAGGTGGCCCACCTCGCTGTTGCCCATCTGCCCGTCGGGCAGGCCCACAAAATGCTCCGAAGCGCGGATCAGGGTGTGGGGATACTCGGCCATCAGCTTGTCATAGATGGGTTTGCGCGCCAGCGCAATGGCGTTGGCTTCCGTCTTGTCACTGTGCCCCCATCCATCGAGGATGGTCAGCAACACGGGGCGTCGTTTCTCTGCCACGGCAAAAAGGTCCTTCCCTGGGGAATGTTTTGGAACGGTTCGATGACTGGGGAATTGGAATGACCAGCGCAAAGAAAACAGGCTCCGTTGCCGGAGCCTGTCAGGATTATGCGCTGTAGTTCAGGCTTTCCAGCCCCAGGAAGCTGGCTCCCTGGCCAAGCTCTTCCTCGATCCGCAGCAGCTGGTTGTACTTGGCGATGCGGTCGGTGCGGCTGGCGGAGCCTGTCTTGATCTGGCCGGCACCGGTGGCAACGGCAAAGTCGGCGATGAACGTATCTTCGGTTTCGCCGGAGCGGTGGCTGATGATGCTGGTGTAGCCATAGCGGCGTCCCAGTTCAATGGCCTCGCAGGTTTCGGTGACGGTGCCGATCTGGTTGAGCTTGATCAGGATGGAGTTGCCCACGCCCTCGTCGATGCCGCGCTGCAGGCGCTTGACGTTGGTCACGAAGAGATCGTCGCCCACGAGCTGGATCTTGTTGCCCAGCTTGTCGGTGAGGATGCGCCAGCCTTCCCAGTCATCCTCGGCCAGACCGTCTTCCAGGCTCACGATCGGGAACTGGCGGACCCAGTCGGCATAGAAATCGACCATCTGTTCGCTGCTCAGCTCGCGCTTGTCGCTCTTTTTGAAGACGTACTTCGCCTTTTCCTTGTCATAGAACTCGCTCGAAGCCGGATCGAGTGCAATGCAGATGTCCTCTCCGGGCTTGTAGCCAGCCAGGGTGATGGCCTCGAGAATGACTTCAATGGCCTCGGTGTTCGAGGTCAGGGAAGGGGCAAAACCGCCTTCATCTCCAACGGCCGTCGAATAGCCCTTCTTCTTGAGCACGCTCTTCAGAGCGTGGAAGGTTTCCGTACCCCAGCGCAGGGCATCGGCAAAGCGCTCGGCACCGACCGGCATGACCATGAACTCCTGAAAGTCCACGCTGGAGTCGGCATGGGCGCCGCCGTTGAGCACGTTCATCATGGGCGTGGGCAGCAGGCAGGCATTCGATCCGCCGAGATACCGGTAGAGCGGCAGCTCCAGCGTCTGCGCGGCGGCGCGTGCGGTGGCCATGGAGACGGCGAGGATGGCATTGGCGCCCAGGCGGGATTTGTTGGGCGTGCCATCCAGCGCGATCATCGTGGCATCCAGAAGCCGCTGGTTGGTGGCGTCAAAGCCTTCCAACTCCGGGGCAATGATGGACTCCACATTTTCCACGGCCTGCAGGACACCCTTGCCAAGGAAGACACTCTTGTCGCCGTCACGCAGCTCCACCGCCTCATGCTCGCCGGTGGAGGCGCCGGAGGGAACTGCGGCACGGCCCATGGCGCCGCTCTCCAGAATCACATCCGCTTCCACGGTGGGATTTCCGCGGGAGTCCAGAATTTCGCGCGCGTGAATTTCAACAATCTCAGTCATCTTTGTCCTCGCAATATGGTGACGCAACCGGTCGTTTAATTTTGGTCGTCGATCTACAGCGAGAGCTTCGCCGGCTGCGCTTTGGATGCTGGTCAATAGCTCTGGCAATTGCAGATTCCCCTGAATATCCGTGCATCTGCATTCTAGCAAATCGACGGGTAATTCCCTGCAGCCACGTCCCAGAGTGGATTGAGTGCCCGCGCGGCTGCTTCCGGGCCGGGGAAGGCCGGGTGTTAACGCTTGTGATTCGTAACCCGGGCGATGCCGAGGGAGAAATCCGTAACGTATCTGCAGGGCAGGGAATTCGGCCAGGGAGTAGCCTGATAGCATCCGGTGTTTTGTCTTTGCTGAACGAAGCCCGGAGTGGCAGGAGGAATGCGATGAGCAGGCAATGGATGCAGACAACACTGTGGGCAGCAGGGTGCGCGGTACTGGCCACCTCGGTTCAGCTTGCCGGTGCGCAACAGACATCGCAGGCACCAGCCGACCCGTACCAGGGCGTGGCCCATCCACCGTCCGCGACGATTCTGACGAATGAGTCTGCGGGAGATGCTGCTGCAGATGCGGTTGTGACCAAGCCGGCCAAGCCTTCCCCGGCTGTGGTGGCACCGGCTGTGGTGACCGCGCCTTCGGTTGCGCCAGCGGCAGCTTCGGCAACGCCGACCTCCACCGATCCGTCCGCGAATTTTCCGGCTGCCAATGCCGATCCGGATGGCGATATTGTCCATCCCGCTGCAAATGCAGCGAAGGAGTCGGCTGAGTCCGCCGCTCCAGTGTTGAATGCACGACCGGCGGCTGCCAATGATCCGGACGGTGACATTGTGCACCCGATGGCGGCGCAACCGGGGCAGCTTGCCGAAGGCACCATGTTTCAGGTGCAGTTGCTGGATCGGCTTTCCAGCGATGAGAACGCGCGTGGGGATCGCTTCCATGCGAAGGTGATCTCCGACGTGCTGCAGGGCGGCAAGGTGCTGATTCCCGCCGGTTCCACGATGGAGGGCCGCATCAGCTCGGTATCCAGCGGGCACTTTGCCGGTCATGGTTCGATGCGCCTCTCTCCGGATACGCTGATTCTTCCCGACAGCAGCCGCCTTTCGCTGCATGCGGAGGTGAGTGGAGTGCCGGGAACGAATGCTCGCATCAACGACGAAGGCAGCATTGATCCGGGTTCGCGCCGCAAGCGCGCGAGCGTGGAGTATGGCGCGGTAACCGCCGCCAGTGCAGCCACAGGAGCGGTCTTTGCCGGTCCGGTGGGCGCGCTGACCGGCGGGCTGATCGGTGCGGGAATGGTGACCACGCATCTGGCTGTCAGCCATCCCCAGACCACGCTGGAGTCGGGCACGACGATCCTGTTTACCCTGACGTCCCCGTTGAATCTGATCCCAGCCACCAATTCTGCGCAGAATCAGGCAGCAAACGCGCGCTGATGCAGCGGGCAGCCGTGAGTCGGCTGTGGGCAGGCTGGAGTTGGCAGCGGGCAGCCGACGGGCAATGAGCCGGTAGGGCCGCGTGCCGAGGCACGACTTCGGCTGGCTGGCTTCGCTACACTAGTGCCATGGATTCCCGCTCCTCTCGCGACCAACTTCTTTCGCTTCTGGCCACCATCAGCTTCCGGCTGGGCAGCTTCAAGCTCTCCTCGGGTGGCACCAGCGACTATTACATTGATTGCCGTACAACCACGCTCCACGCGGAAGGTGGCAGGCTCACGGGGCATGCCATTGTGGAGGAGCTGGCACAACGGGGGCTGCTGGATGGGCCGTCGGCGCTGCAGGCGGTGGGAGGACTGACGCTGGGGGCTGACCCAATCGTCTCCAACGTGGCCACGGCCAGCGCCTGGGAGGCGTTGCAGGCAAAGGCATCCGGCGCAGCTCCGCGCCCTCTGCTCAACGGATTTCTGGTGCGCAAGGCGGAAAAGACTCATGGTACAGGCCGCAGGATTGAGGGATTCTGTGAGCCGGGTGCCCGCGTGCTGATTGTGGACGATGTGTGCACGACGGGAGCCTCGACCATTCATGCCATTGAGGCAGCGCGTGAGGCAGGCATGCAGGTGGGTGCGGTGGTTTGCCTGGTGGAGCGCCAGGAGGCCAATGGCCGGCCTGCCGTGGAGGCCGCCGCCGCAGGAGCACCGTTTGTGGCACTGTTCACGGCCAATCAGGTGCGCGCCGAGCATCTGCGTCTGGGGCTGGGCGGGAAGTAGCCTGCGCCTGCCGGACCGGTGGCGCAATCCTTTGGAATCGAGCGGTTTGGAACCGTGCAGGCAGATTTCCCCGGGCATCCGAATGCAAAGACAAAACAGCCGAAGCGAGGGGGAGGTTCGCTTCGGCTGTTTTTTTGTGTCCGGACCGGCGGATGTACAGAACTGGGGAATTGCCGATCCGGACGCTGGAATGCTGGAGCGGCTCAGTTGCCGGCAGCACTTCCATTTGAGGCCGCATTGCTCAATATCTGTATGGTGACGCGGCGGTTCATGGCCCTGCCGGAGCGGGTGTGGTTGTCTCCCACTGCCTGATCTTCCCCGATGCCGATCAGGTAGAATCGGCGCGGCGAGATCTGATACTTGGATGCCAGGTACTGCACCACGGCATCGGCTCGGCGCTGGCTGAGCTGGTAGTTGTACTGGACGTTTCCGGTGGAGTCGGTGCCGCCGGTGACCTCCAGAATGTAATGGCCGGCTCCCTGCAGTTTGGCTGCAAAGCCATCCAGCTCCGTGCGGTCGGCGCGGGTGAGTTCCGCTTTGTCAAAGGCAAAATTGACGGTTACATTCCCGATTGGCTTGTAGTTGTCCACACCTGCAACCACGTCTGCCAGGGCACTGGCGCGATGCACGGCATCCTGGGCTGTAGCGGTTGCGGTGGTCGCAGACTGCTGGGCTGCCTGGGCGCTTTGTCCTGCCGCATCGGCGGTCTGCTGGGCTTTGCCAATGCCTGCCTGTGCCCGGTCATTCACGTCATGGATGGCGCGATTGTTTTCGGCCGTCTTCTGATCGAGCTGATCGGTCTGCTGCAGGATGGGTGCCGTCTGGTTGCGCACATAATTCTTGGTCGCGCATCCGGTGAAGCTGAGCAAAGCACAGGCGCTCACGGCGATATGGATCGGTTGAATTCTCATGATGTCCCCTCTTTCTGTCCGGAGATGACTCCAGCCCCCGGTCTTGTTCCTTGGCTACGCCCTATTCATTTGCACCCGACGTGCCATACCGTTGGATATGGCTAAGGCGCATGAAATCAATGCGAAACGAAAATATCTACCGGGGTGGCAGGAGGCGCATGCCATGTAACTTTTACTGCATCGCGTAAATCCTTCCCTCTGGTGGGCCGCGTCCTGGACAGCGTCCTGGTCCGCGTCCTGCACCGCGTGCCGGCCCGCGTGCCGGGCTATGGAAATTGCCGAGGACGGCGGCGGAAGCTTCGCGCCGATTCGTGCGCGATTACACTGAGAGTCAGGAGCAGCGGTACGCTGCCCCACCTGCCTGCCATGGATCTGTACGAGAAAATTCGCAATCTGCCGACCGATCCGGGGGTCTACCTCTATAAGGATGCGGATGGCAAGGTGATCTATGTGGGCAAGGCGCGCAACCTGCGCGCGCGGGTGCGGAGCTACCTGCTGGAGGCCAGCCAGGCCAATGCCAAAACCGGAACCCTGATGCGGGAAGCGGTGGATCTGGATTACATCCTGGTGGACAACGAACAGGAGGCGCTGGCGCTTGAAAACAATCTGATCAAGCAGCGCAAGCCACGCTTCAACATCCTGCTGCGGGATGACAAGACCTACCCCTACATCAAGCTCACGCTTGGCGACCGCCATCCCAAGGCCTTTGTCACGCGACGGCTGCGCAAGGATGGCAGCGCGTACTTTGGCCCGTATTTTCCGGGCAGCCTGGCCTATCGCGTGGCCGACCTGATTCACCGCTGCTTTCTGATTCCGGGCTGCAAGGTCGATCTGAATCGCTACCATCCGCGGGCCTGCCTGCAGTACTACATCCATCGCTGCCTGGGCCCGTGCGTGGAAGGCTTGACCACGCCGGAAGCCTATGCCGCAGCGGTGCGCGATGTGCAGATGTTTCTGGATGGCAGGAGCGAGGAACTGGAGCAGGAGTTGACGGCGCGGATGATGCAGGCTGCCGCAGCCGAGCAGTTTGAGCTTGCCGCGCGGCTGCGCGACCAGATCACGACCATCCATCATATTCAGGAAAAGCAGCGGATTGCCTCTGCCTCAGAGGAGGATCAGGATGTCTTTGGCTACCACGTGGAGGATGGGCTGCTGGCGGTGAATCTGTTTCACATCCGCTCGGGAAAGATTGTGGATCGGCGCGAGTTCTTCTGGGAGGAGATTCCGGACTTCGGAGCTGCAACGGAAGCGCATGCTGAAACTGCCGCAGAGGAAAATCCAGGGGATTTCTCCATACAGAATTCGCCGGAGAGTGCGCCCGATGCACAGCCCGCGGGCAATCCATCCGGGCATGCGGCAACGCTGGACGCGGCGGCATTTTTTGCGGCTCTGCTCAAGCAGATGTATATCGATCAGCGCTACGTGCCGCGCTCCATTCTTGTTCCGGTGAACTTTGCCGATCGCGAGAGTCTGGCCGCGCTGCTGCGGGAGCAGGCAGGGCATCGCGTGGAGATAGCCGCACCGCTGCGCGGGGACAAGCGTTCGCTGATCGATCTGGCGAGCCAGAATGCCAAGCAGTCCTTTGTGCAGCGTTTTCGAGTGCTGGAACCCTCGCAGCGGGTGATTCAGGAGGCGCTGGCCGATCTGCTGCTGCTGCCGGAGCTGCCGCGCCGCATTGAATGCTTCGACATTTCGCATATTCAAGGTGCCGAGACGGTGGCCTCCATGGTGGTCTGGGAGGATGGTGCGATGAAGAAGTCCGACTATCGCAAATTCCAGATTCGAACCGTGCAGGGGGTGGATGACTTCGCATCGATTCACGAGGTGGTCACGCGACGCTACAGCCGTCTGCAATCGGAGTCCGCATCCATGCCCTCGCTGGTGCTGATTGACGGCGGACTGGGCCAGTTGCATGCGGCTGCGGCTGCGCTGGAGGCGCTGGGACTGGCCACCCAGCCACTGGCTTCCATCGCCAAGCGGGAGGAGATTCTGTATCTCCACGGCCAGGAGGATGAGCCGATCGTTCTGGATCGCCGTTCACCGGTCCTGCATCTGATTCAGCGGATACGCGACGAAAGCCATCGCTTTGCCATCGGCTACCACCGGAAGCGCCGGCAGATGCGGGATCGCGATTCGGAACTGCTGCAGATTCCTGGAGTTGGGGAGCGTACGCGCCAGCGGCTGCTGACCCATTTCGGCAGTCTGAGCGAGATCCGGAATGCCTCGCTGGAGTCGCTGCGCGCCGTGGTTCCCGAATCGACGGCAACGGCCATCCGGGAGCACTTTGGCGCTGAACCGAAATCCACTTCGACGCTGGTAACGATTCAGCCCGGTTCGCTTTCATCCGCTTAAACCGATTTGCCCGGTGGTCTATCCTCGTCTGCTGTCTGCAGCGATAATGAATCTAGCCATGCGTGTACAGGCAATCAGCGAACGACGATCCACGCAGCGCACCCGATTGCAGCCTGTGCGGACACTCTGGGTCTTGCTTGTCGGCAACCCATCGGCAGCCCTCGAGCGCCGGATGCAGGCCTTGCAGACCGCTGGCTTTTCAGTCACCCATGCAGAATCCGTCTGCCATGCCGAAATGTATTCGGAAGTGCAATACTTTGATGCGGCTATCTATGATCCCTCGCTAAGCGAGGTGGAGCAAGTTTCGCTGGCACGGATCATGCGCGTACGCTGGCCGTGGATGCGGCTGGTCCGCTGCAGCCATGCGCCGATCCACATCACGCAGGATGCACTGTTTGATGCCTCCGAGGCATCTGAGTCCCATCTTGCGGAGTCCCTGCGCGCCATGCTGGGCTGAAGGCATGAGCTGGTTGCAGGCAGGGGTGCTTGCCGCAGCCAGGCGGAGCAGGGAATTACGAAACACTGGGAAGAAGCGATAAGGTACGGGTTCGGCAGTACCGATCAGTGGCTGATGCCGGAGGCGGCAATCAGACCCGAATCCGAATCGACAGACGGATCCGGCTTGGGCAGCATCGCGGCGGTTGTGCCACCGGAGATTGCGCCAGCGTGGCTGGGGCCCAGTCCGAGCTTGATGAGTGCGCGGGAGTCCGGTGCCAGCTTGGTCTGCCAGCCGTTGTCTGCCTGGAACTTGACCATGGCTGCCTGCGTCTCGGCATCCCATTTGCCGGTCGGCTCGCCGGTCAGGTAGTGCTGATGGATGAGTGCCTGCTGAATCTCGGTCGCGCGCTGGGGATCAATCGACTGCTGACCGTGCATGCGATGGCTGGAGGCCTTGTGGGCATGGGCTCGAGTCTTGCGGCTGTGATGCGCCGTGGGTGCACGATGGATTCTGGCTCCAGCCGCTGACGCACACAGGGTGAAGGAACCCAGCGCACACAGCGCAAGCATGGAAGACCAGTTGAAAAACCTCATCCGCAGCATCCCTCAGATTCTAAGTATGAGCGGCCTGTTGCGGGCCACCTTGGTTTCAGTTTAGGTCACGCTTTCCGTTGGAGACAAGCATGGAATTTCAGGTTCCGGGGATTTCTTCCCGTTCTTGCTCCATTTGGGCCGTTCCAGGCAGAAAAAGGGCGGCTGCAGATTGCAGCCGCCCTTTTGCCTGCTAAGGAATTCACGTTTACGGCAGCGTGCCTCCCAGCAGATTGATGCCGTCCTCGGGGTGCTTGGGATCCATCACTTCAAAGACCACATCGGAACCGGAGTGCAGGCCGGAGACCACGCTGTCGAACTGAGCCCGGGTTCCGACCGGGATCTTGTTGATGCGCGTAATCGCCAGGCCCGGCTGCAGGCCCAGTTCATCGGCGAAGCTGCTCGGCTTCACTCCGACGATCAGCATGCCGCCACGGCCCATCTTGTCTGCCATCTGGGGGCCAACTTCGCGCACGGTAATGCCGAGTTTGGTCTCCGAACTGGTGCCGTTGTCGCTGGGAGCAGCGTTGTTTTCTCCCAGCATGCTGCTGAAGATCTGGTCACGATCGCCGACCACGACGGAGGCCGTCATGGGCTTGCCATCGCGCAGGTAGCCGAGACGAACGGTGGAGCCGGGACGACGGCTGGCAATGTCTGCCACGAGGTCATCGCCGTTCTTGACCTGCCGGCCGTCGATGCTGACGATGACATCGTCAATCTTGATGCCGCCCTTGTCGGCGGGTCCACCCGGCTGCACCTGCTGCACGATCACGCCATGGGTGAATCCATAGACGCGGCCAACAGCGGAGGACTGGCCTTCGCGGAAGCTGATGCCGATCGAGCCACGGACCACCTTGTGCCGCGGAGAGATCAGGTCGTTGTAGACCTGGGCGACGGTATTGGCCGGCATGGCAAAACCAATGCCCTGGTAGCCGGACGACTGGGTGTAGATGGCAGTGTTGACGCCGATGACTTCTCCATTCATATTCACCAGCGGCCCACCGGAGTTGCCCGGGTTGATCGCCGCGTCGGTCTGGATGAAGTGCTGGAACTGTCCGGCAGCGCCCGGCTCAATGGTCCGGTTCTTGGCGGAGATGATGCCTGCGGTCACCGTCTGCGAAAGGGCAAAGGGGCTGCCAATCGCAATGACCCACTCGCCCACCTGCGCGTTGTCGCTGTTGCCCAGTTTGACGGTTGGCAGCGGTTTGTCCGTATCAATCTTGATGACGGCCAGATCGGTTGCCTTGTCCACGCCGATCACGCGTGCCTTGCGGCCGCGGTCGGTCGTGTCGGGGTCGGTGGAAAGCTTCACATAGATTTCATCGGCACCATCGACCACATGATTGTTGGTGATGATGTATCCCTTGGGATCCACGATGAAGCCGGAACCGAGGGAGTCCCGCTCAGGTTGGGCGCTTGGACCATTGGGTGCCTGGCCGCCGAAGAAGCGGTTGAAAAAGTCCTGAAAGTTCTGGTCGGGGCCCTGTCCGTTGCCGGGTGCGCCGCCGTTGTCGGAGTCGCCGCCATCGGGATCCTCGGGCACAGGTTGCATCTGTCCATGCGGATTGGCTTTGCGGGCGTGGCTGGGCAGGGTGCGCGTGTTGATGTTGACGACGGCGGGGCCCACTTCCTTGGCAATCTTGACGAAGTTGTTGGGGGCGACGCTGGTGTCGGAAACCTTCAGAGGAGTGGCATCGGCGCTGTCATTTTGCTTGCTTTGGCCGTGTACGCCGTGCACCGCATAGGAGGCCATCAACACCATCGCCGAAATTGCGGCCAGTGCCGCAAAGGTTACAGAAAGGCGGCGTGCTCGCAGCCGCTCGAAAAAAGATGACATAAGTTCTTCCACCTCGGGTTCCGGGTTGTGTCCCGCTTTCGCGCAACAGATCCTTGGATGCAGGTTTTGGGGTAGCCGCAACCGCCGCACCCCTCTGCATCCCCAGTATAGTCAGGGTGCAAGAGATTGACGAAGCGCAGAGCCGTTTGGCTCGCGCAGGGTCAAATTTCCGGTTTTTTCTCTCTGGAATCGCCCTTGGAATGCGTCAGGCGCTGCTGGAGGCCTCATGGGCTCCGCTGGGTGGAGCGCTGGAGACGAACTCGGTGAGCGCGATGCCACCGAAGACCAGCGCCGCGCCTGCGGCTGCGCGCCCCGTCAGCCGCTCGCCATAGAAAAGGATGGATGTGAGCACGGCAAAGACGGGTTCCATGGTGAGCAGCAGCGCGGTGTGCGTGGCCGGAAGCACGGATTGCACCCAGCTCTGGATGGAAAAGGCGGCTGCCGTGGCCAGCAGCGCCGCCACCAGCAGGGCTGCGGCCAGCCGCGGCGTCAGGTGAAGATGGGGATGCTCCAGCAGCGGCATGGAAATCGCCATGAAGAGGGCGCAGAAGCCAATCTGCAGGAGCGCCAGCTGCTGGAAGTCAAAATGTGGCGACAGATGCCCGAGCGCAAGGCAATGCCAGGCAAAGCCGATGGCGCAGCCAAAACTGAGCAGGTCGCCGAGATTCACGCTGCTGAAGTCAAAGGCCAGTCCTGCTCCGCGTGCTGCCGGCACGGTAAGCAGCAGGATGCCGACAAAGGCGAGGACGGCTCCGGCAAAGGCGTTCCAGCGCGGCGGGCGCGACCCGGCCGGGCGCAGACTGGGAACCACGGAAAACAGCGGCACCAGAACCACGACCATTCCGGTGATCAAGGCGGATTTCGATGGGGTGGTGCGGGCCAGTCCTGCAGTCTGGAACTGGTAGCCCATGGCCAGGAAGAATCCAATGCCGGCACCGGCAGCCAGCTCCCGCCGGCCGACCCGGTGCCAGTGGCGATGATAGACGGCGGCCAGGACGAGAAAGGCCAGCGTCATGCGGGTCAGGTTGAAGGCCAGCGGCGAGGCGTCGGCCAGTGCGTCCTTGACCACGACAAAGGTGGCGCCCCATACGGCGACCACGGCCAGCATCAGCAGATAGGCGCGAATGCGCAGGCGGCGGGCGCTCATGGCGCGCTGCTCGGTGCGGCGTAGGATGCGGCATAGACTGTTTTGCCGCCCACCACGGTCTGGAGCACGCGTGTGCCCAGGATGGAGCGGGCCGGAACCGTCATCAGGTCGCGATCCAGCAGGATGTAGTCGGCCAGATAGCCGGGCATGAGCCGCCCGATGTGCTTTTCTGCAAACTCGGCATAGGCCGATCCCTGGGTATAGGCATAGATTGCCTGCGAACGGGTGAGCACGTCCTGCGGATACCAGCTTTTGGTGCCGGCTTCATTCTGCCGCGTCACGGCGCAGTAGATGCCGCGAAAGGGCGTGATGGGCTCGACGGGATAATCCGTCCCGAAGGCCAGAGGCACGCCTGCATTCCAGAAGGTCTTCCAGCCGTAGGAGACGGCGGACCGTTGCGGTCCCAGACGCGCCATGGCCCAGTTCATATCGGTCAGAAGGTGGTTGGGCTGCATGGAGGCGATCACGCCGAGGGCGCGAAAGCGCGCCACGTCAGCTTGGTTCACGACCTGGGCGTGCTCCACGCGGTCCCGGTGCCCGGTGGCCACCAGTTTGCCGCCTCCGATGGGCTGGCTGAATGCGGTGAGCGCCATCGCCGTCGCGCGATCTCCAATGGCATGGAAGCCAAGCTGAAATCCTGCCCGCGCCCGCTCAATGGCCATCGCATTCAGATTTTCCTGCGTGAACCGGGCCAGCCCGCGATTGCCGGGATCATCGCTGTAAGGTGCCTCCAGCGCGGCTGTTCGCGAACCGAGCGATCCGTCCATGAATCCCTTCAGCATGCCGGTATGCAGCATCGGATCGTTCGGGTCATGATGCGCCCGATGTTCCAGCAACAATGGCAGCGGATCCACGAAGGGAAGCCATTCGCTGATGCGCACGCGCAGCCTGCCCTGCTTCTCCAGCTGCTCGTAATTCAGGAAATCCTGCCAGGTGGAAAAATCCTGCACACTGGTCAGGCCGTGGCTGACGGCGTCGTCAATGGCCAGTTCGTCGCCGCGCATGCTGAAGGCCGCCGTGGGTGCGGGAATCACCTTTTCCATCAAATCCGTGGCCGTGTCGCGCAGAATGCCGGTCGGCGAGCCGATGCCATCCAGATCAATGGCGCCTCCGCGTGGAGCCTGGGTGTGAGCGGTGATGCCGGCTGCCTGGAGCGCTGCCGTATTGGCCAGAGCGATGTGGCCGTCAATGCGATAGAGAAAGGCCGGATGCCCGTCACTGACCGCATCCAGTTCCTGGCGTGTGGGCAGCGCCGAATCCTTCCAGAGGGTGTGGTCCCATCCACCGCCCAGCAGCCATGCGCCCGGCTCCGCCGTGCGGGCATAGGCGGCCACCCGCTGCATCATTTCTCCGCGCGATGCTGCGCCGGTCACGTCCACGCTTAACTTCTGCCGTCCGGCATCGCCCATGTGCGTGTGGGCATCATTCAGCCCCGGCATGACGAAGATGCCCGTATGCGCGCTGTCCAGATCGCGCTTCTGGGTTTGCGGCGTGGCCAGTCGAAGAATCTCGGCATCGGTTCCCACGGCAATCACCTTGCCGCCACCAATGGCCATGGCGCTGACAATCTGCGGATGACCTTCCTTCAAACCGACCCCGGTCAAAATGCGACCGTGATAGAGGATCAAATCCTGTGCAGGCTGTGCGGCAGGCGCTTGTGGCGGCTGCGCGATGCCTGCGCCCAGACACAGGCTCAGAGCAGAACAGGAGATCCAACGGGATGCAAACATGGGCGGAGTGTACCACGCCTGCGGTCCGTGCGGGATGGCGGATCGGGTCTGCTGCCCGGGAGGCTGATTCGGTTCTCGAAGCCTGCCGGTTGGGTTGCCGAAGCATGCCGATGGACGGCGCGGCAACCCTAATCCAATGCGGCAAGATCGACCAGGGTGGGCTGCATTGTGCCATCGTCAAGGAGGTCGAGCCAGGCGCAGCTGATGGGAAGACGAAAGCGTCTGGGACCGCAGGCGCCGGGATTCAGATACAGGACTCCGCGGTTCCACTCGACCAGCGGCTGATGGGTGTGACCGCTGAGCACGGCAGCGATGCCGGCCGCCTCCGGCACCAGGTCCAGTTGCTGGCGATCATGCAGCAGATACAACATTCTCCCGGACTCGGTCACCACCTCGCACTCCGGAAGCCGGGCGCAACGACCGCTGCGATCGACATTGCCCCGGATGGCCGTAAGCGGCGCCAGCGCGGCAAGCTGATCGAGAATTTCGTCCGCGCCCACATCGCCCAGATGCAGAATGCGCGTGCAGCCCTCCATGGCTCGCAGCACTTCCTCGCGCAGCAGGCCATGGGTATCCGAAACAACGCCGATCCGCATCCGGTTCACAGCCAACCGGCTCACAGCCCCAGCTCCAGCCGGGAGCGCGGGTCCAGCATGTCCCGCAGCGCATCGCCGACAAAGTTGAAGCTGAGCACGGTGATGCCGATGGCCAATGCCGGAAAGAGAACCAGGTGCGGCGAGTCAAACAGGTGTGTGCGGGCATCGTTCAGCATGGCTCCCCAACTGGGGGCTGGTGGGGGAATGCCAAGTCCGAGGAATGAGAGCGTTGCCTCGGCCAGAATGACGCCGCCCATGCTGATGGTGGCCTGCACCAGGAGCGGTTGCAGGATATTGGGCAGGATGTGACGAAAGAAGAGTCGCAGGCCGCCTGCACCCAGGGCGCGCGCGGCCTCGATGAACTCCCGTCCGCGCATGGCCAGCACCTGTGCCCGCACCAGTCGCGCATAGCCGGCCCAGCCGCCGATGGCCAGTGCCAGAATCAGATTCTCCAAGCCGGAGCCAAGAAAGGCAGCAAAGGCGATTGCCAGCAGGATGCCCGGCAGTGCCAGAAAGGTGTTCATGGCAACCACTGTGAGGAGCGTATCCACCCAGCCGCCGAAGTATCCGGCGATGCCACCCACCAGAAGGCCGAGCGCGAGCGAAATGGCCACGACCGAGACG
>JAJZGG010000043.1 GCA_021804965.1 Acidobacteriota bacterium | reverse complement strand
GACCCCACTCAAGCGCCTTTTGCTTGAGTGGGGAAACAGCAGTACTCTCTCATCCCGACCAACCGCATGGGTGGCCCACTCAAGCGCTTTTGCTTGAGTGGGGAACAGGAGTACTCACTCATCGAAAGCAAGCCGCGTGGGGGGGCCACCCAAGCGCTTTTGCTTGAGTGGGGAAAACAGGAGTACTCTCTCTTCCATACCAACCGCATGGGTGGCCCACGCAAGCATCTTTTGCTTGAGTGGGGAACAGGAATACTCTCTCATCCATCCCAACCCGCTGGGTGGCCCACGCAAGCGCTTTTGCTTGAGTGGGGAAAACAGGAGTACTCACTCTTCCATACCAACCGCGTGGGTTGCCCACTCAAGCTTCTTTTGCTTGAGTGGGGAAAACAGCAGTACTCTCTCATCCAGACCAACCGCATGGGTGGCCCACTCAAGCGCTTTTGCTTGAGTGGGGAAAACAGCAGTACTCTTTCTTCCACGCCAACCGCATGGGTGGCCCACTCAAGCGCTTTTGCTTGAGTGAAGTACTCTCTCATCCATACCAACCGTGTGGGTGGCCCGTCAATGCCACGTTTGCTACTTTATTGCTTTGATGCCGAACCATCACGTTTAATCGCCGCTTTTGCTGCTCCGAGTTTTGTAACTTTCCGGAGATTTTCTTCGCGCGTGTGGCGAGCAACATATAAATCTGCTAGCAAAATCTCGATTAATTGAACCAAAAGCTGAGCTTCGCTAGGGTCTACATCGATAATGATGCTAATGTCCCTCTCCATATGGGCACCAATGTTCCCGATACTGCGAACAGCATTAATCGCATCCCACGTGGTTTGGTCAATCGTGCCTTCAAGTTCAGCTATTTCATCTATTAGTCTTGGTTTCGAAATCTTCCAAAAATCACGAATGATTCCTTGTAGGCATCGACGTGATAAAGTAGCAGATGCTTTCGGACTATCATTTACGATCAAACACGCTTCGCGGTAATCATCTAGGATCGGTTTGGGGATATATTCAGGGAAAGGCTTTGCTTTCGACTTCGGCTTGAGCGTCCATTCCATATATGGTGAACTCGCTTTTTCCAAAATAGCACCACGCACATTACGCATGTATGATGCTTTATATAGGTCGCAAGTTATTGTGAATTCCCGACAATCGCTATTAGGACACACAATCACACTAGTTACTAAAATATGAGGGCCTTGTTTATTGCCGTGATTAAAGCTATGATCACTGATAGAGCTGTTAGAATCTATAACAATAGCGTCATGGTTGCAGTACGGGCAAGTCCAAGAAAATGCATCTCCCATAGCGTCCCTCTCCAAACAATATTGCACAGAGTCCGACACTCGACAACACGGACGCGCGCGGGTGGCCCACTCAAGCGTCTTTTACTTGAGTGGGGAACAGGAATACTCATTCTTCCACGCCACCACGCGAGCACCACACAGCCCAAACCACGCAAGCAAAAGACCGCCCATCCCGCGCGCCGTCAACCCGCCTTCCTGCGTCGCCAATGCAGCACCGCATTCGCCGAGCGCATCGCCACCCGCGCCATCGGAAACAGCACCGGATGCTTCCGGCCATTGGCGCCTTCCATCGCCTTGCGTGAGTCGGCCACGGCCGCGAAGGCATAGCGCCGCATCTGCGCCTCGTACCCGGCCACGGCCTCCAGCAGCGTGCACCGCCCTGCCCTGGCCTCGGCCAGCTGCGCCGCCAGCAGTGCGCCGTCCTTCAGCGCAATGTTGCCGCCAATCCCGCGATACGGCGTCATGCTGTGAATCGCATCCCCCAGCAGCGTCACCGGCGAACTCTTCCACGCCGGAACCGGCCGCGAGGTGCGCACCGGAAAGACCCCAAACTCCGCCGGATCAATCCGGTCGGCCAGCGCACGCAGCTCCGGATGCCAGCCGCGCATCGCCTCCCGCATCGCCCCGCGCAGCAGCTCGGCATCCGTCGGCAGCTCGCCCGGCGCAAATCCGAAAAACTCCGCCCTCCCGCCCAGCGAAAAGATCAGGTACGGCTCCTCGTCCAGCGGCAGCTCGCCGCCCAGCAGCTCCAGATGCTGCCGCGCCTCGGCAACCGGCTTCCACAGCGCCAGAAACAGCGAGCAGGCCGTCGGCGGCAGCACCATGATCGGCCCCTCCAGCGCCTGCTGCGGCAGCCGTTGCAGCAGCCCGTCCTCGAGCGGAATCCTGCCGCCGATGCCCACCACCCCGGTCTCCACCGGATCGGCACCCGGCAGATACTGCCGCCGCACCCGCGAATGAATCCCGTCGGCGGCCACCAGCACATCGGCCTCCACGCGGCTGCCATCCTCAAAGAAAACCGTCAGCTTCCCCTCGGAACTCTCCTCGTAGCGCAGAAACCGCCGGTCGAAGTGCACCGCATCCTCCAGCCCGGCCAGCAGCACACGCCGCAGATGCACCCGGCTGATCGACCGATGCTGCGCCACCGGATCCATCTTCCCGGCGTCAGCCGCGCGCAGGCTCAGCAGCTCCTGCATCCCTTCCGTCATCACCGTAAAGCCCTGCGAAAACTGCCCGCCGGTGGCCGTAAAAATCCTCCACAACGGCTCCGGCAGCACCTGATGCAGCGCGCGGCTTCCCTGCGGATCAATGTGAATCCGATACCCCTGCGGACGCGACGTCGCCGACCGATCCCGCTCATAGACCGAAAACCGGATGCCGGCCTGCTTCAACCCCTGCGCCAGGCACAGTCCGCCCAGCCCGCCGCCAACAATCACCACATGGAAATCCTCGCCGCTCATCGCGCTGCCTCCCCAATGCCCGTCAGCCCGGCCCTCTCCTTGGCCGATGGGGTCAGAATCCACTCCTCCACATTCGCCCGCAGCCGCTCAATCTGCTCCGGCTGCAGATCGGCGGCTCCCGTCAGCGCCGCCACCACAAACACCAGCAGATCCTCCGCCGGCAGGTCGCTGCGAAACGCCCCCTCGGCCACGCCGGAGCGGATCATCCACCCCAGGCCCGTGCGCCAGTAGCGGTTCAGCTGCTCCACAATCTTCTGCACCTGCGGGTCGCGTTTGGCACGCAGTCCCAGCTCCTGCATCACCAGAATCATCTCCGGATGCTCCCGCAGATAGAACAGCCCATCGGAAAACTCCTGCCGCAGCCGGTCCAGCGCCGGAACCCCGCTCGGCTCCGGACAGGGCCCGTGCAGCACCACAAAGCGCGCCCCAATCCATTCCGCCAGCCCTTCGATCAGCGTCTGCTTCGAGGGAAAGTAGTAGTGCAGCGTGGCAATATTCACCTTGGCGCGCCGCGCCACGGCACGCGTCCGCATCCCCTCAAAGCCCACCTCGGCCAGCACGGCAAAGGCCGCCTTCAGCAGGGCCAACCGACGCTTGCCATGCTCGTCCTTCGGGTTCAGGAAGGCCTGCACCTGCTCGACGATCGCCTCATAATCCACCTTGTAGCTGCCTGCCGTTTGCTTTGCCATGGTGCCAGCTTATCCATCAATCAGTTGATTGTCAATCAACTGATTGATGGAGGACAAATCCGCCCCAAAAACAACCGGCGAAAGCAGTCTAAGCCGCTTTCGCCTGACAAATCCGAATGCATGCAAGGGGGGAAATTACGAACCGACGCTACTGCTCCGTCAGGCTCGAGAAGCTGGCCAGCAGGGCCTCCAATGGCGGAAATTCCTGATTTGGCGAAACTTGCGAACCATGCTTTGGTCGCATCCGCTCAGCCATCTCATCCCCAAACAGAATGGACTCCACGCCCGTCGCATTCCACCGCCGCAGCAGCGAGGCCAGCAGCAACTTCAAATCCGAGCGAAACGTCGCCTGCGAAACATACCGCAAATCCAGACAATGCTTGGCCGGCAGCACCACCGCCTCGTAATACTTCCCCATCGCCTCCATGGGAATCGAGGCCAGCAGGTCCGCCTCACGCGCAAATGCAATCGTCGCAGCACCGGTCATTCCCGGGCGGCAGGCCAGCCGGGTCAGTTGTTGCGTCGCGCGCTCCGGCCGCGGACCCACCAGGCTCATCGTGCCATTCAGCACGTTGATCACCATGGGCAGGTTGTGCAGCTTCCACTTCTTCAGGAAGCGCCCCATCAGGGTCATGCGCAGCCCAGGCAGCCTGCCTCCGGGCAACGCGGCCACTTCCACGGCATGCGTCGTTGTGCGAAAACGATACATCGGAAACAGCCGTCCAAAACGGCCCACACGCAGCTGCTTCACAAAGACAGGGCCGCGCGAGGTCACGCGCAGCAGCAAGCCGATGCCCAGCAGCAGCGGCAGGGTCACTGGCAGCGACAGCAGGACGCAGGCCAGATCAAAGGCACGCTTCCGCCTGGAAACACACCATGGACTCAGCTGTCTGCGGGTCATGTGGGATACACTACGGAAGATCAGAAGCTTGCTCCTGTCCAGTTCCAAGCCCGCGCCCGGATACGTTCTGGGGGACTTGCGAAGATCCATTGACTCCTGCAAATTTGGTCCGGTCACGCCCAAAGGAATACTCCTTTAACTGCATCGGTCGTACTGTGCCAGTCAATGAAAAGTGTTCTGATCTGACTCACAGTTTAACACGGTTAGATTTGGATAGTTGCGCCGCCATCGGGTTCCAGAGGCAGCCTGCGATGTCACATCCACCTTTGGATCGCTCCCATTCCAACCTACCCATCTGCCTCAGCCATTGGCGCAGCCACCGGGGAGCACTTCCTTCCTCATAGTGGCGGAAATCGGCAGCTCCCGCGTCATCCCTCACGGTAAAAATTCTCGCCACTTGCGAAGCAATTCCATATCGGTCCGCAGTACTCCCACATGACAGACGTGAGAATACACTGCCGGTTGTTGAGCCAGATCGAATGAAATCGCATACATGAACAAATCGTCATCTATCGCCCGTTTACCATTGCCGGCTCCCGGCCTTCGACGCGTGACTCCCCACCGAACAACCGCGCTGCATCTGGCGCAGAATCCCGGCTGCAGAAGTAAAAAACGGTTCCCATTACCTCTTTATTTTCTATTGGATGCGCGAACCGTTCCCGGCACGCTATTGCATTGCGCCTGCGCGCGCTTTAAGATGCCGCAATTGCAGCCATGCAACCGAATGCCCCCATTCCGAATGCCCAATCGCTGCGCGCACGCGTCGGCCGCGTCGCCATCGCCCTGCAGGCCCGCCAGCCGTCCGAGCTGTTTTCCCTTGCCGAATCCGCGCTGCGCGAAAGCCGTCTGCTGGAGTTTCGTCTCGATGCGCTGGAGAAGCCGCAGGCCGCCATTGCCCCGCTCAAGCGCTTCCTGCACAAGGCCCGGCAGCAGCACGGGGAGATTGTGGCCATTGCCACCTGCCGTCGCAAGCCCAACGGCGGCCAGTTCTCCGGCACGCTGGCCGACGAGCTAAACCTGCTCAAGGAGGCTGTCGCGGCTGGCTGCTCCATCATCGATCTGGAGATCGAGTCGGCTGAGCAGGCCTCTGCGACGCAGCTCCAGGCGCTGCGCCAGACCGGTGCCGCGCTGCTGGTCAGCTTCCATGACTTTGCCCACTTCGTCGATCCGGCCACGGTCATGGATCGCATGCGTGCCTTTCAGCCGGACTTCCTGAAGATCATTCCAACCGCCCACTCGCTCATGGACAATGTCCGCCTGCTGCGCTGGATGGACAAGCTCTCCGGCAGCGAACAGGTGGTTGCCCTGGCCATGGGCGAGGAGGGTGCGCTCAGCCGCATTCTGAGCCTGCGCAGCGGGGCTGCCTTCACCTTTGCCGCGCCCACCACCGGCGCACCCGGCACCGCTCCCGGCCAGTTCACCGCCCATGCCATGCGGGAGAGCTTCCGCGTCGAGCAGGTCGACAGGGCCACCCGCATCTACGGCGTGGTCGGCAATCCCGTTGCCCACTCGCTTTCCCCGCTGATGCAGAATGCAGCCTTCCATCGCGAGCGCTTCGATGCCGTCTACCTGCCGCTGCTGGTGCACACCATGGAGGATCTGCTGGAGGCGGTGCGGGAACTGCCGCTGAGCGGGCTCAGCATCACCATGCCCTTCAAGCAGCAGATCATGCCGCATCTGGCCAATCTCGATCCGCTCAGTGCCCGGCTGGGTGCCTGCAACACGGTTCGCCTGGGTGCCGACCGCCGTCTTTACGGCTTCAACACGGATGTGGCCGGCGTCGTGCGTCCACTGGAGCGCAGGCTGCCGCTGCGCGGAGCCCAGGTGCTGGTTCTGGGTGCCGGCGGTGCGGCCCGGGCTGCCGTCTTCGGACTGGTGGACAAGGGCGCGCGCGTCTTTCTCTGCGGGCGCAATGCAGACATCACCGCCAGGCTGGCCGACGAGGCCGGTGCCACGGCCATTCCCCGCTCGCTGGTCCCGGACCAGAGCTTCGACGTGCTGGTCAACGCCACGCCCTGCGGCATGGTGGGCCATCCGCAGCCGCTGCCGCTGCTGCCGGAGGAATGGAACGCACGCGTGGTCTTTGATCTGGTCTATAACCCGCTGGAAACCCCGCTGCTGCGCATTGCGCGCGAGCGCGGCTGCACCGTGATTCAGGGCGTGGAAATGTTTGTCCAGCAGGGGGCGCGGCAGTTTGAGCTCTGGACCGGCAAACCTGCGCCGGAGGCCGAGATGATGCGAACCGTGCTGCATGCCCTGGAGCAACGCACACTGGCCGCGGCAGACTAGGGCCTGGAAATCCGGCAGCGGCCACGATCCGGCAGTGTCCGCGATCCGGCAGCGGCCGCGATCCGGCAGCGGCCACGCATCGGCATATCCGGTCAGAAGTTCAGAGTGTGCTGGAAATCCTGCGGCGGCGGAAGGCTCAGGCCTTCGTCTCGTGGGGATTGATCATCTGCCGCAGTTCCTTCGAGGGCTTGAAGTAGGGCACGCGCTTGGCCGGAACCTCCACCTTGGCCCCGGTCTTCGGATTCCGTCCCGTCCGCGCATTGCGCTGCCGGATGCGAAACGAACCAAAGCCGCGAATCTCAATCTTGTCGCCAGACTGCAGGGCGGCAATCACGGAGTCGAAGATCGTCTCCACAATCACTTCGCTGTCGCGGCGGGTCAGATCGCCCAGCGCCGTCACCTGCTCCACCAGATCCGCTTTCGTCATGCCTGTCAGCCTCCGCCTCTCAGAATAAACAATCCACACGCCTCTTCGGCAGGAAAAGATGGGACAATCCGCTGCGTCTATTCTCCGCCGTGCGCGTCTCCGTTATCATGACCAGAGTATCTCGCAGACAATCGCGCGCGCTTTGCACCCGGCACCCAGCCAAGGAACCCAGGAATTGAGCAGTCATCCTCAGTACAGCATTGTCATTCCAGCCTACAACGAAAGCGCCCGCATTGGACGCGCAATGGAGGAAGTTCTTTCCTGCGCGCGGGATCGCGGCTGGAGTGTCGAACTGCTGATTGTCGATGATGGCTCTACGGACGCGACCGCGCGGCAGGTTGCTGACTTTGCGGCAATCCATCCGGAGGTGCGCCTGGTGCGCAACCCCGGCAACCGGGGCAAGGGCTACAGCGTGCGCCATGGACTGCTACAGGCCTCCGGGCAGGTGGTCATGTTCACCGATGCGGATCTGTCCGCGCCCATCTGCGAGGCTCAGCTGCTCTTTGACGCGATTGAGGCCGGAGCCGACATTGCCATCGGCTCGCGCTGGCTGGAGCGTAGCCGCCAGACCGACCGGCAGCCGCTCTATCGCCAGTTCTTCGGGCGCTGCTTCAACGTGGTTACCCGCGCCATCATGGGGCTGCCCTTTGCCGACACCCAATGCGGCTTCAAGGCCTTCCGGCGCGAGGCGGCGCATCTGGTCTTTCCGCTGCAGACGATCGAACGCTGGGGCTTCGATCCGGAGATTCTGTTCATTGCGCTGCGCTGCGGCCTGCGCATTGTGGAGGTTCCCGTCACCTGGGGCCACGATGAGCGCACCCGCATCAGCTACCTGCGCGACGGCATTCAGATGCTGCAGGAGATTGTGCTCATCCGCTGGAACGCCCTGCTGGGCCGCTACAATCGCACCACGCCCGGCACAACCACTCGCTGAAGCAAAGACAGTGCCGAGGAAGCCCGGCAGACGAAAATCGCCGCTGAGGGAATCATCGGATGGCCGTCTGCGAAGAAGATTTGCGGGGAGTCATGGTGGACCCGGTGGGAATCGAACCCACAACCTGTCGATTAAGAGTCGAATGCTCTGCCAGTTGAGCTACAGGTCCACAAGAAGGGGACAGTTTGCGGCGAATGTCTGCAACCGGATTGGCTGCAAATTCCTGCCTGCTGTCCAAAACAGAATACCAGAGATTGCCTAGAAGTTAAACTGCAGACCGGCAAAGAAGGCACGCTGCGCCTGGGCAAAGAAGAGCCGCGATCCATCCAGCGTCACAAAGGGCTGATAGCCCTGCGCCAGCAGATTCTGCACATCCACCAGCACGGCCACGCGGCCGCTGGCGCCGTCGTGCAGCCCCTGCAGCGGCTGGCGCAGATACAGGTTCAAATACGGTTCGGCGGCATCCACGGCATAGGGTGCCACTTCGGTGACGGTTGCCTCCGGCTGCCAGCGATAGCTGGCCCGCCAGTGGGTGCCGGTGCGATCCATGGCCCCGGACAGCGCCAGCGAATACATCTGTGCGCGTCGCGCCACGGTGCCATGCAGAATCGTGACAATGTCCATCGGCACCGGCGCTGCCGGCATCACCAGCGCATCGCCGCTGGCATAGCTGAGCCGCACGTGGTTGCCGCCGGGCAGATTCCGCTCCACCTGAGCCAGCACGCCGGTGGTCGCATAGCCCTGCCCTGCCCCGCGCAGCACCGCGCTGCCGGAGTCCATCAGCATCCACTGCCCCATGCCGCCGTTGCCATTCAGGCGACCACCGGCCTCGAGCGTCGGATTGGCAATGTCGTCGCCATAGACGACCAGCATCATGTGCGTCTGTCCGGCCGTGGTCTGCCAGCCCAGCTCCTGGTGCAGCCCATGCTCCACGGCTGCCTGGCCGTTGGTGTCATTGACCGCCGGCAGCCAGGCCTCGGGCTCAATCGCGCTGGCATCGGCATCCTCGGGCAGCGCCGTTGCCATCCGATACTCCAGCGATCCGGCTCCGCGATGCAGCTCGACCGAGGCAAACGGCATGGCCTCGACCAGCGCACTTCCGTTGCCCAGCCGCAGAAAGACCTGATCGGAACCAGCCTCTGCATTCAGGCTTTGCAGCAGCTGCATCTTCTCCCAGCCGCGCACGGCCACCTGCTGCAGCCCGCTTTGCCCGGCGCTGCTCACCAGCGAATCGCCGCGCATGGCCACGACGGTGTTCAGCGAGCGCGACCCCATGCGGCTGTCGCCAATCTCCTGCCGGAAGCCGAGCATCGTCTCCATCCAGCCGCCGTTGTCGGCCAGTCCGGGAGCGTTGCTGCGCGCGCTCATCACGGCCGTGCGACCGTGGGGCATCTGGTCTTCGGCGGCAGCCTCCACGGCTGCTCCGCTTTGCGCAAACCGGCCACTGCCCGCCCCGGCAGCCAGCCGCATCCGCAGCCGATGCTGGGCCGCGGGACTGGTCTCTGCGCCGCCATCGACCACCAGTTCCGGAGTGCCATCGTCCTGCCAGCGCAGCAGCGGGCGCCCTTCGGCAGAGCGCAGCGTCCAGGCCCAGTCATCGTCGCTGGCCGTGCGTATGCGGCGCGGAGCCGGTGCCCATTGCATCAGGTCATAGAGCGTGCGCATGGTCACGTTCACGATGGTGGCACTGCGTACGCGAAGATTTTCCTTGAGAACCGGCAGGTAGCTGGCAGCGGCGGCGCGCACGGTGTAGCGGCCCGGCAGCACACGCTCAAAGTGGTAGTAGCCGCGGCTGTTGGTGAAGGCACGGGCCACCAGCGTGGCATCGGGGCCCATCAGCTCCACCTGGGCACCGGGCTGCGGCTGCCCACCCATGTTCTGCACCAGACCGGCAACCGAGGCTGTGGCACTTGCCGGCACACGCGCCTCCGCCGCAGGAGACACCAGGCACAACGCTGCGGCCACAGCGCTTGCAACAACGAATTGGGGAACAGTACGCTTCAATGCTTCGTTTTCTGTCTCTGCGTGCGATGGCTCCAGAATCTACTGCATCGAGTGCGCCGGTCCGGTACATGGCCGGACCATGCCGCGGGAAGGCCCTTACTGCACCACGAAGGGAACGCTCCGGGTGATCTGCTGCTTGCTGATGGCGTCGTTGACCAGGATCGTCATCTTGTACTTGCCCGGCTGCAACCCGGCCAGCGGCACGGAACGCTCCATCGTGAGCTGGTCGCTGTGCGCACTCATGTCCTTGGACTGCTCGCTGGTGGCCAGCAGCACCTTGTCCGTGGCGCCGTCCTGGATCTCATAAGTCACGGTGGCTTCGTTGCTCTTGGTCTTGTCGTTGATCCCCAGGTTGTAGACCTGCATCCAGCAGTTCAGGCTCTGGTTGCGGGTAAACGTGACGGGCGAGGCCGGATTCGGACTCACGCGGGGACGGATGAACGTGTTGCCGATGATGAAGTTGCCGGTTCCGATCGTCTGCGTCGGCACCTGCTCCATCTTGTCGGCCAGAATCATCGACGAGGTGGCCAGCTTTTCATCGTCAAACTTCGGCACCGCCAGGCTGCGGGCATAAATGCCCACATGATCCTTGTTGTTCACGTCCTTGATCGCAATATCCAGCCGATACATGCCCGGCCGCAGCGGCAGCGCCTTCCAGTAGACCGAACTGCGCTGCATGGTTCCGTTCAGCAGCTCCGCCGGCTGGGTGATCTCCACCGTATCCTCGAAGGTCTGCACGGCGTGATCGGTGATGGTCGAAATCCGGCCTTCAATCTCCACCACTCCATGCGAGACGCCGTCCTTGGTCAGGAAGGTCACGTCCTTGTTCTTGATCTGGAGCGTGATCGGCACCAGCATCGTGTCCTGCGTCACGCGGACGTAGTCGGTGCGCACATCAAAGGGAAAGATCGGTCCGGTCAGGATCTTGTGCTCGGAGATGAAGGCGTCCAGATCCCGGAACTTGACAGGCGGCGGCGCAAAGAGCTTGGCTGCCGTCTCCATGCGATCAAACTCCTTCGACTGGTTGCCCTGTCCCATGGGACCATTGCCGAGGCTCTCGAGTCCGCCCTTGAAACGGTCGGCCTTCTTCGCCTGGCCCATCTCTTCGTAGAGCGTCAGACCGGCGCCGGGAACGTGCAGCAGCGCGTCCTTCTCCGAACGGTCCAGCGTGAAGTGGTAGTCGCCGCACTGGCAGGAGTCCACAAATTCGATGTCGATGTTGTCGCCCACGCCCGGCAGATAACGGTAATGCCAGACCTCGAAGGGGAAGGTTTCGGTCTCGCCGCCGCCCTCGCTCATCGGGCGCTGGTAGGCGCCGCCCGAGGGATGGGCATCGATCGAATCCGGTGCGCCCCAGGTGATGTAAATGCGTCCGCGATCGGTGCGCCAGCCCGGCTTGCCGGCGGCAAAGTGCTCGTTGGCATAGGCGATCCGGCGATAGTGCTCCTCGCGGAATTCGTTGTCCGGCGAGTCCGGGTTGGGATTGCGGCGCTGCCAGAACTGCTCGATGAACGCGTCGCGCTCCTCGTCGTTGCCCAGGCTGCGGAAGGCCCGCTCCTCATCCGGCGTAATGATGTAGGCCACGTCCTGGGTCAGCCAGGTCTTGTAGGCACTGCTCAGCTCGTTCCGCTCCTGCTTCAGCATGCGGAACTTTTCCTTGTCGCTCAGCGGGCGGTTCAGCGGATCGACCGCCTGGCCTTTGGTCGGCGTATTCTCGGCCGTCTGCTGCTGTCCGTCGCCCTTCAGCATGGCGTGCACGCCGTTCAGGCGCAGCATCTGAGCCTGCGCCGATACTCCTGCCGCCAGCGCCAGACCTGCCAGCACGGCTGTTGCCCGGCCCAAAGCCATGGCACCGGCCCTGCGGCCGGAAATCTGCTGCTTGTTCAATCCCGTTCCCCGAAATTTCCTGTCTCTGCTCATGCCCATCTGGCCACTACTCCTGCAAGCCTACATTGTATTGGCTCCAGCCACCCCGGACAAGGAACATCTCCTGTTTTGGACCCCGCACAGAGAAAAACGTCATCCGCTATGCCGCCCGCCGTTGGCCTGCCGATGAACCCTTCTGCCCGTCAGGCTGCCTCTTGTATCCCATGGAACCACCCATTCGGATAACCGGCTTCGCCCGCCGGGAACCCGTTTCCACAAGATTGCGTACACTGAAGCAGGAGATTCCAGAGCAGTTTCCTGCGCCTATGAAAAAGATTATCGGAATTGTGTTTGCCCTTCTTGCGGTTGCCGGCCTGGTCACCTTCATGGTGGTCAAGGCGCAGTCCGGATACACCAAGGTGATGACCGCCAAGGTCGCCCGTCAGGATCTCTCCACCATCGTCAGCGGCACCGGCCAGATCAAGCCGAAGACCTACGTCAACGTAGGCGCCACCGCCTTTGGCCGCATCGTCGAACTCAACGTGAAAGAGGGCGATGAGGTCAAAAAGGGCGAGATCCTGGCCCGCGTGGAAAACGTGCAGCCGGAAGCCAATGTGGATGCGCAGAAGGCAGTCATCGCTTCGTCCCGCACGGACGTGGCCTCGTTTGTGGCTGCGGAAAACACCGCCAAGGCCAACGTGCTCCACTCCCAGGCCGACCTGGAGCAGAAGACGCTGGACTGGCAGCGTGCCCAGGGTCTCTACAAGGATCAGCTGATCGCCAAGCAGGACTTCGACGCCAAAAAGGCGGCCTACGATCTGGCCGTGGCCACCCTGGAACAATCCAAGGCGGCACTGGTCCAGGCCCACGCCCAGACCGACTCGGCACGCGCCAAGGTCGTCAACAACGTGGCCACTCTGCGCTTCAATCAGGATGCCCTCAACAAGACCGTCTCCATCGCGCCCTTCGACGGCATCGTGACCAACCTTCCCGTCCGTCTGGGAGAGACCGTCGTCGTCGGCATCCAGAATGCCGAAGGCTCCACGCTGATGACGCTGGCCGACATGAGCGTCATTACCGCCGAAGTCAAGGTCGATGAGACCGACATCGTCAACGTGGCCATCGGCCAGCCGGCGCAGATCACCGTCGATGCGCTGCCCAACCGCGTCTTCAGCGGCAAGGTCACCCTCGTCGGCGACCAGGCGCTGCTGCGCTCGACCGGCGTTGCCACCTCGCAAAGCACGACCGGCACCGAGGAGGCCAAGGACTTCAAGGTCATCGTGACGCTCGATCCCAACCAGCCCAACCTCCACGAGCTGAAGCCCGGCTTTTCCACCACGGCGAAGATCACCACCGCCCACAAGACCAATATTCTTACTCTGCCCATTCAGGCGCTCGTCAACCGCGCTCCGGAGAAGCTGGACGCCAGCGGCAAGCCGATTCCTCTGGCTGCCGGGGCCAAGCAGCCGGACCTGGTTCAGGGCGTCTTTGTGGTCAAGTCGATTCAGGGCAAGCTCCGCGCCGTCTTCACTCCTGTGACCACCGGCATCACCGGCACCACGGACATGGAAGTGGTCAGCGGACTGAACCAGGGGCAGGAGATCGTCACCGGGCCGTTCACCACGCTGCGCACCCTCAAGAACGGTTCACTCATCAAACGGGACAAGACGGCAACCACGCTGGCCGGCTCGTAGAATCAGGCAGCAAACCGGGCAGCGAGCCGGCTGACCAACGGCAGGAGGGACCATGATTCCCGGGCTTCACCCACTGGATTCCGGCCAGCCGGTTGGCCCGACTGGAACATTTCCGCCCTCTTCTGCGTACTTTGTACCATCGCCATCAACCGGCACAGGGATTGAAACGCCCACAAGGATTGAAACGCATGGATGACCGTACCAACTCTGCGAGTTTGAGTTCCGCGACCCTCCCGACTCCGGCCACAAACGGAGAACAGCGCGACATCATCGTCGTCAAGGACCTCTGGAAGACCTATGACATGGGTTCCGAGCAGCAGGTCAGCGCCCTGCGCGGCATCTCTCTGAATATCCGCGTGAATGAGTACGTGGCCATCATGGGACCGTCCGGCTCGGGCAAATCCACCTTCATGAACATCATCGGATGCCTGGATACCCCCAGCAAGGGCGAGTACTGGCTCAATGACCATCTGGTCAGCCAGCTCGATGACGACGAACTGGCCCGCATCCGCAACAAGGAGATCGGCTTCGTCTTCCAGACCTTCAACCTGCTGGCCCGCGCCTCCTCGCTGCACAACGTCGAGCTGCCGCTCATCTACAACGGCACCCCGGCTGCCGAGCGCACGGAGCGCGCCCGCGAGGCCCTGCGCGCCGTCAACCTGGAAGGCCGCATGAACCACAAGCCCAACGAGCTGTCCGGCGGCCAGCGTCAGCGCGTGGCCATTGCCCGCGCACTCATCAACCGCCCGTCGATCATCCTGGCCGATGAGCCCACGGGCAACCTCGACTCCAAGACCGGCCTTGAGATCATGGCGCTCTTTGACGAGCTGCATGCGCGCGGCAACACCATCGTTCTGGTCACCCATGAGCCGGACATCGCCGAGTATGCCCATCGCGTTGTCCACATCCGCGACGGAGAGATTGCCTCCGACGAGCCGTCGAAGCGTTTTCGCCGCTAAGGCAGCCATTCCCTCCCCCGGGAAAACGCCGCGCACGCCAGTGCGCGGCGTTCGCTTTTCCCCTGCACGTCCTCTTTTTCAGCGCCTCATCTTTTTTCGTCCCGCGCCGATACACTCCGCAGGCTCACTCTGCTGGTTCCTGCTGCGCCGGTCTGTACCAGACCCTAGTGCCGCACCGCTTGCGGAAAGGTATTTTGCTCGGACGACACATGCTCAAATCCGCTCTCATTCCGGCCGCATCCGCCTCCACGTTCCATGCCGACCAGCGCATGGATGCCCGCAACAGGAATCCGCGTGAAGTGCCTGCGCAGGCTGCCGCCAGCGGCGCGTCCGGAGCATCCGGGGCATCCGGCTCTGGGGCGCCGCCCGAGTTCATCGCCATCGGCAGCACCATGCGTCGGCTGCTGCAGCAGTTGCAGGCCGTGGGACCGCTGACGCCGCTGGCCGGGCTGGAGGGCGAGCCGGGAACGGGCAAGCATCTGCTTGCGCTCACCCTGCACCATCGCTCCGCCGTGGTGGCCCACGCCTTTCATCGCGCCGATGCCGCGCAATGGCTGGCCTCGGACCCGGAGCCGTCCACCCTGCGCGGAACCCTCTATCTGGAGCGCGCCGATCAGCTTTCCTCCACCGGCCAAACCCTGCTGCTGCAGTGGCTGAAGACGCTGGAAGACCGTCCACTGGCCCACTTTCAGCTGCTCGTGGCCGCACACGGATCGCTGCGCCAGCTCGCCGCCCAGGGCCTGTATCTGCCGGATCTGGCCTTTCGCCTGAGCGCGGTGCGCTTCTCGCTGCCGCCGCTGCGCGACCACCGGGAGGATATTGCCGCGCTGACCCATGCGCTGATCGCGCGCATCGCTCGCCGGTACCATCGCGCACCGGTTGCGCTGGCCCCGGGCGTGCTGCCGCGACTGCTGCAGCACGCGTGGCCGGGCAACGTTCGCGAACTTGCCAGCCAGCTGGAGGCAGCGATGCTGGCCTCGACCGACGGCCAGATCACGGCTGCCCAACTGGACCTGCCCACACACGCGGCGCCCCAGCCCAAGGCCGTCCCATCCCCCCTGGTGCTGGACGAGCACCCGGCCGATCTCTCGCTCGATGCCGTCATCCAGCGACATATCCTGCGCACACTCGACCTCTACCGCGGCAACAAGCTGCGCGCCGCGCGCCAGCTTGGCATCAGCCGGTCCACGCTCTATCGGCTGCTGGCCGGCAAATCCGCCCTCGCCGACTGATCCGCCGGAGTCTGATCCGACGGACTGGCCCGGTCCACACGATTGGCCCGATTGGCCGTTTTCACCTCTTCAATCTCAATTCCACAAAATCTTTTCGCTTCGCCTTGTACCCTTCCTCTGGCAAACGTACTCTTAACAACAGGCGAGATGGCTTCCCCATCGCCGCTCTGTCATTCCCATTTGCACCGAGGTTTCCCATGCTGCTGCGCAAGCCCAATGCACTCGACGGCTCCGACATTCCCTCCAGCGAAATCACCCCGCGCAAGGACTACGAGGCCTTTCTGCAGGAGCAGCGCTCGCGCCGCCGCTTCCTGGCGGGAGCAGCCGCCACGGCCGGTGCCGCCGCCCTCGGCGCGCACTCCATCGGCTCGCTCTTTGAGCCGGAGCAGACCGTCCACGCCGCCGGCAAGCTGCAGACCGTGCCCAGCCCGCTGACCACACACGGCGAGCAGCTCACCAGCTATCAGGACGTGACCACCTTCAACAATTTTTACGAGTTTGGCGTGGACAAGAGCGCTCCGGCCCACAATGCCGCCGGGCTGCCCACCCGTCCCTGGTCCGTCCACGTCACCGGACTGGTGCAGAAGGAAAAGACCATCGACATCGACTCCATCCTCAAGCTGCACGCGCTGGAGGACAGAACCTACCGCCATCGCTGCGTGGAGGCCTGGAGCATGGTCATTCCCTGGGTCGGCTACTCGCTCTCCGAGCTGATCCGCGAATGCCAGCCGCTCAGCACCGCCAAATACGTCCAGTTCTACAGCTACTTCGACAAGAAGGTGGACAAGTGGTGGTCGGAGAGCTACATCGACTGGCCCTACTCCGAAGGCCTGCGCATGGATGAGGCGATGAATCCGCTCACGCTGCTGACGGTCGGGCTCTACGGCGACGTGCTGCCAAACCAGAACGGCGCCCCGGTGCGCGTCGTCCTGCCCTGGAAGTACGGCTTCAAGTCCGCAAAATCCATCGTCGCGATCAAGTTCCTGGCCAAGCAGCCGCCGACAACCTGGAATGACATGGCTCCGAACGAGTACGGCTTCTATGCCAACGTGAACCCCAACGTGGACCATCCCCGCTGGAGCCAGAAGACCGAGCGCCGCATCGGCCTGCCCTTTTACGCCCAGCGCCGCAATACCCTCATGTTCAATGGCTACGGCGATTTCGTCGCCTCCATGTACAACGGCATGGACCTGCGTCGCAACTTCTGATCGGCCAACCTGCGCATGAAAAAGTCCACTCTGATTCTGCTGAAGACCCTGGTCTGGGCGGCCTGCCTCATCCCTGCCGCCCGGCTCGCCTACGGCGCTGTCACCAACCAGCTCGGCGCTGACCCGACGCGCACCATCACCTTCATGAGCGGCCTGGCAGCGCTGCGCCTGCTGGTGATCTCGCTGGCCATCACGCCCACGCGACAGCTGTTTCCGCGCCTGTCCTGGCTGGTGCGCTTCCGCCGCCTGCTGGGCCTGTTTGCCTTCTTTTACGCTTCCCTGCACCTGATGGCCTACGTCGGGCTCTACTCCTACTTCGATCCCGGCACCATGGTTCATGACATCCTGAAGCGGCGATTCATCACGGTCGGCATCCTGTCCTGGCTGCTGCTCGTGCCCCTGGCCATCACCTCCACCACCGGCTGGATTCGCCGTCTGGGCGGGCGTCGCTGGAACCAGCTCCACAAGCTGGTCTACCTCAGCGTCTGCCTGGGGCTGCTGCACTACTGGTGGCAGGTGAAAACCGGCGTCCTGGCCCCGCTGGACATTACGCTCATCATGGCCCTGCTGTTTCTGGCTCGTCCTGTGCTTGCCTGGCGGCGTCGCCGCGCAGCCCAACAGCGCGCCTGACCCCAAAAACCGATTCGCCCCGCCGGGCTGCGGTCATCGCTCCCGGCTGGCCAGCACCCGACGCACCGGGGCAAAGCTTCGCCGATGCTCCCGCGTTGCGCCCAGCCGCTCAAGCGCCTCCAGATGCACCCGCGTCCCGTAGCCCTTGTGCCGGGCCAGTCCATAGCCGGGAAACTCCGCATCCAGCCCCCGCATCTTCGCATCCCGATGGACCTTGGCCACCACACTGGCCGCTGCAATCGAGGCGCAGCGCGCATCGCCGCCGATCACCGTCCGCTGCCCGCAACGCAGCTCCGGCACGGTGCAGTTGCCGTCCACCAGCACAAAATCCGCACCCGGCCTGCTCTCTGCGGCCAGTGCCTCCACCGCGCGCCGCATGGCCAGCCGCGTGGCCTCGCGAATGTTGATCCGGTCGATCGTTGCCGCATCCACCTCAGCCACGGCCCAGGCCAGCGCCCGCGCACAGACCTCGGCCGCCAGCCGCTCCCGCTCGGCCTCGCGCAGCTGCTTGGAGTCGCGCAGCCCCACCAGACCGCCATCCTCCGCGGCGCAGTCGCGCGGCAGCACCACTGCCGCCGCCACCACCGGACCAAACAGCGGACCGCGACCGACCTCATCCACACCGGCCACCCACTGCGCCCCGGCCAGCCATGCCTCGCGCTCCAGCTCCCAGCTGGCCAAGCGCGCTGCGGCTGCCGTTGACTTCCGCACCATTCGATTTCCCTTCTGGCTCGATTCCACGCATGGCAGCCATCGCAGCCATGCACCAACGCAATTTGCCTCTGCCGGGAAGAATACAGGGAGTGACTGCGACCCAGAAACAACCTCTGCCGGGTAGAAAGAAAATCGGTTTCAGCGGGGCAGAAATAGAAAGAGCCTCGGCTACGCAGGAAACACGCAGCCGAGGCTACTTGCAATTGTTTGCCGACGCGAATCAGACTCCGCTCGGGCTTGGATTGGGCTCAGGTCGGGCTGGAATCCGACGCCGATTTGCCCGCTTCAGACCGGTTTCAGGCCTGTTCGCGGCCCACTTCGCGCATACGCGCTGCCTTGCCGCGCAGTCCGCGCATATAGAACAGCTTGGCGCGGCGCACCCGGTAGCTGCGCACCTTCTCCACCTTGTCCACCACCTTGGAGTTGAACGGGAAGATCCTCTCCACGCCCTGTCCAAAGCTCATCTTGCGCACGGTAAAGCTGCCCTGCGGTCCGTTCTTCACCGCAATCACCAGACCCTCAAAGGCCTGCAGCCGTTCCTTGTCGCCTTCCTTGATCTTGACCTGCACCCGTATCTGGTCGCCCGCCTTGAAATCCGGCAGGTCCGTACGCTTCAGTTTTTCGGCCAGCCGCTGCATCACCGGATGAATCGACATCGTTCGTTTCCTCATTCGCCCTTCCGCGCGCTGCGCCTGGCATCCGGCTTGCACCCTGGATGCCCACGTCACCATCGCTCTCTCGGGCGGAATTTGCGTAGGTTCTTCTGCTAACGCTCAGAACCTTGAGTCTACCAGAGTTCGAGGCCCCACGCCACTCCGGCTCAACCCTCGCGCTGCTGCCCGCGCAACCGCTCCTGGAACTGTGCCAGCACGCGCCGGTCCTCGGCGCTCAGCTCGGCCTTTTCCAGCAGCTCCGGCCGGTTGCGCAGCGTGGTGGCCAGCTGCTGTTCGCGCCGCCAGCGGCGCACCGCCTGGTGATCGCCGCCCAGCAGCGTCTCCGGCACGCGCAGCCCGCGAAACTCGGCCGGTCGTGTGTAGTGCGGATAATCCAGCAGCCCGCCCGATCCGTGCTGGCTGCGGGGCACGCCGTCGTCGCTGCCGTCAATGGCGGCATCGTCGGCACCAAAGCTTTCAAAGGCTGCTGAGGCCGCATTGCCCAGCACGCCCGGCACCAGCCGCAGCGTGGCATCGGCCACCACGGCAGCCGCCAGCTCGCCGCCGCTCAGCACATAGTCGCCAATGGAAATCTCGCGGTCGCAGTACATCTGCCGAAACCGCTCGTCGACGCCCTCGTAGCGGCCGCAGACGAGCACGATCCGCTGCTGCTGAGCCAGATCCCGGGCCATGGCCTGCGTGAAGGGTCTGCCCTGCGCGGCCATCAGCGCCACGGTCAGGCCGCTGTTGCGACTGCCTGGCCGGGACGGATCGAGTGGGGCCACACCGAGTGCATCCATCGCCTCGGCCAGAGGCTCCGGCTTCAGCACCATGCCTTCGCCGCCGCCAAACGGGCGATCATCCACCGTCCGGTGCGCATCGTGGGTAAAGCGGCGCAGGTCGTGCACCTTCACCTGTACGCGTCCGCGTTCCATGGCGCGCGCCACCACCCCATGCTGCAGCAGCCCGTCGAAGTAGCCGGGAAAGATCGTCAGAATCTCCACGCAAAGCGGCGCGTCAGCCATCGTTCCCCTCCGTGGCCACCTCGGCTGCCACGTCCGACGAGCCTGTCCCGGCGGCATTCAGCTCCAGCAGGCCGGCAGGCAGGTCCATCTCAAGGCGGCGCGCCTCCAGATCCACCCGGCGCAGATAGCTTTTGGCAAAGGGAATCAGCAGCTCGCCCAGCTGCGCATGCTCCAGCACCAGCAGCGCCACCGGGCCTGCGGAGCGGTCCACGTCGACAATGACGCCGGCCGGGCGCGCACCGCCGCCATGCACGTCCACCACAGCGCAGCCCATCAGGTCGCCAATGTAATACGTATCCGGGTCCAGAGCAGCGCGTTCGGCACGCGGAATGGCCACCACCTGGCCGCGCAGCGCCTCGGCATCCGTGATCGAATCCACCCCGGCAAAGTGCAGCACCACGGAGCCCTTGTGCATCCAGTGGTGCACCAGCTCCACGGCGCGAGGGGCAATTTTGCCCGGAGCCTGGCCGTTCGAGTCACTGCTGCGCGGGTCGGCATGGCCCTGTGGGGCCAGCAGCCACACGTGGCGTCGCTCTGCAAATTTCTCCGGGAAGTCCGTCAGGATCGAGGCCAGCACTTCGCCCTTGCGTCCCTGTGGCCGACGGATCTCCGCCAGCCAGACCCATGCCTCTTGGTCAGCCATGTCATTCAACCGGTAGCCTGCCCACTGCGGCAGGGCAACTGCGGAAGCCTTACAGGACGCCAGTGACGGGCCCGATGGGCCAGGCTACTCGTCGCCTTCTTCCAGAATCTCCAGCGTGTATCGATGATGCAGCTTCATGCTGACCGCAGCCAGGATGGTGCGCATCGACCGCGCTGTCCGTCCCTGCTTGCCGATCACCTTGCCCACATCGGTTGGTGCTACTCGAAGGCGCACCACCGTGCTGTCCTCCCCATTCACGCATTGCAATTCGACTGCATCCGGTGCGTCGACCAGCGCTCGAGCCATCTCGAGCACCAGTTCTTCCACTTCTGTCGTATCCGTCTGGCTCATGCACGTGCCCCATTTTCCAGGTCTTGCAAGTCTAGCGGTCCCATGAAGCGGGTGCTGGAATCAGATTTCCTGTTTTTGTCCTGCACGCGATGAACCAGAGAGCAATGCGCGCTGAAACCAGAACCCGTTCGACCGTTCGCACGATAGTATCAATCGCAGCGAAGTTGCGCCAGTGGCTTGTCAATTCAGGAAACCGAGTTCCTGCTGGCGCTCCTCGTCGGTTGGCAGGAATCTCAGGCAGCAGCCGGGAATTTGGCCACGATCTTGGCCACGCGATCCGACATCTGCGCGCCTACGCCGATCCAGTACTGGATGCGCTCGTGCTGCAGCTTCACCGACATCGGGTTCGTACGCGGATCATAGGTTCCCACCACTTCAATCGAACGACCGTTGCGGGCGCGATCCTTCTCAATCACAACAATGCGGTAAAACGGCTTCTTGGTGGCGCCAACGCGCGCCAGACGAATCATAACCACGGGTATTTTCCTTTCAACAGAGCGCCGATCCTGGTTTTCGCCCGTCCGCATGGCATCCCTGCGGCAGATCGCTTCGGCATTCGCTCTTTAGCCTGCGCTGGATCGTACGGCTCAGGAGCCAGGTCCGCGCACACCCTTCCAGTATCTCTGAAAACCGTCGCTCAGGGCAAATCCGCCCATCCGGGCAGCCTTGGCAGCGCTAGAATCGCAGCATGCAGCCGCGCACCGAGCAGGAGAGCACCGGGCACCGCAGCACCATGAACCCGTCATCGGACAATCCCCTGCGCTTGCTGCGCGTCCTCGACGGAGGCCTGGCCACCGAACTGGAGTTCCTTGGGGCCGACCTGAGCGGCCCGCTCTGGTCAGCGCACGTGCTGGAAAACCAGCCCGAGCTGATCCTGGCCGTGCATCGCGCCTATCTGGAAGCCGGTGCCGGCTGCATTGCCACGGCCAGCTACCAGGTCTCCCGCCGCGGTTACGCCGAGCTGGGCCTGCCGCCGGAGCGTGCCGATGCCGCCCTGCGGCGCGCCGTTGCCCTGGCCCGGCAGGCCCGCGCCGAGCATGCGGCAGCCCACCCCGCCGCACAACCAGACGCACAGCCAGGCACACACGCAGCCGCCGCACAGGCAGGCACACACGCAGCCGGGCCGCAGGCGCTTGTCGCCGCCTCGCTGGGGCCCTACGGAGCTGCGCTGCACAACGGCGCCGAGTACCACGGCAACTACGACTGCGGCTTTGCCGATCTGGTCCACTTCCACCGCGAACGCCTGGCCGTGCTGGCCGACTGCCAGCCAGCTGCAGACCTGCTCGCTTTCGAGACCATCCCCTCGCTGGAGGAGGCGCGCGCCATCCTCACCGCGCTGGCCGAGTGGCCGTCGCTGCGCGCCTGGCTCAGCTTCACCTGCCGCGATGACCGGCATCTGGCCCACGGCGAGCCGCTGGGCGACGCTGTCGCGGCCCTGCTCGACGAATTTGCTGTGGAACAACAGGACGCTCCCGAGCAGAGCGGGATGCAGCTGCTCGGCATCGGCATCAACTGCATTCCTCCGCAGCGCGTGCCGGCCCTGCTGGGCCAGTTGCGCAGCCGCTGCCCGCTGCCCATCCTCGTCTACCCGAACTCCGGCGAGCAGTGGGACGCCGACGCGCGACGCTGGACCGGCTCGGCAGAGGCCTTCGAGCAGGCCGCAGCCGACTGGTTTGCTCTTGGGGCTGACGTGGTGGGCGGCTGCTGCCGCACCCGCCCCGGTCACATTCGCAGCATGGCCCGCGCCGCCGCCGCGCACACCGGCTCCCGGCCGTTGCGTTAGGGGGCAACGCTAAGGCGCAATCGGATCGGCCAGCAGTTGCCGCGCAATCGTCATCAGCTGCATGTTCGATGTGCCCTCGTAGATCTTGCCGATCTTCGAGTCGCGGAAGTACTTCTCCGCCGGATAGTCACGCACAAAGCCGTTGCCGCCAAAGATCTCCACGCAGCGGCTGGCCACGCTTTCCGCCACCTGCGAGACAAAGTACTTGGTCATCGCAGCCTCGGTGACAAAGGGCAGTCCGGCATCCTTGCGCCGCGCCGCGTTGTAGACCATCAGCCGCGCCGCCTCAATCTGCGTCGCCATCTCGGCCAGCTCAAACTGCACGGCCTGAAACTCGGCAATCGCCCGGCCAAACTGCCGCCGCTGCTGCGCATAGCGCGCCGCATGCTTCCAGGCCCCGCCGGCCAGCCCCAGCAGCTGCGCGCCAATGCCGATGCGCCCTTCGTTCAGCACCTCAATGGCGATCCGGTAGCCTTTGCCTTCCTCGCCCAGCAGCGCATCGGCCGGCACGTGGCAGTCGTCCAGCAGCACCTCGCAGGTGCTGCTGGCGCAGATGCCCATCTTGTGCTCCAGCCGACCCACCGTCAGCCCCGGCGTGCCCTTGGGCACCAGAAACGCGCTGATGCCGCGATAGCCCGCGGCCGGGTCCAGATTGGCAAAGACCAGAAACAGCCCGGCCTCGCGCGCATTGCTGATCCACAGCTTGCGCCCGTGCAGCCGATAGCCGTCGGCCGTCCGCTCGGCGCGCGACTCCATGGCAAAGGCATCCGAGCCGGATCCGGCCTCGCTCAGCGCATAGCTGCAGAGCATGCCTGCGGCCATCTGCGGAAGCCAGTGACGGTGCTGCTCCGGCGTGCCCCAGCGCAGCAGCGCATTCACGCTCAGCGTGTTCTGGATATCGACGATCAGCGCCACGGCCGGGTCCACCTCGGCCAGCGCCTCCACGGCCAGAATCGACTCAAAGAAACTGCCCGCCGCACCGCCATACTCCTCGGGCACTTCGATGGCCAGCAATCCCAGCTCCGCCAGCTTTTCCAGCAGTCCCGGTGCATACTGCGCCGCCTCTTCCATGGGGCGCACCAGCGGCGCCACGGTCTCGGCCGCAAAGCGGCGCACCGTGCTCTGCAGCAGTTGTTCTTCCTCACTCAAAACAGTCAGCGATGTTCCCGAATGCATTATCACTTCCCTTCGCTTGCGCCTTGCTACTTGGAATCCTCCCGCCCGGCACGTACACACACGGGCTGGTGCACAGCGCTCAGGCTAGCAGAGCCGACGCGCCAGCGGATAGCCCGATCCTGCCGTCGGCACGCCTGCACTTCGACCCCATCCAAACAGCTCTCGCCCCCGGCTCCGCTGGCGCAGCGCAGGCCCCGGCAGCGCAGGCTCCGGATGCATCCCCCTGCCCCGGCATGTAAAGATGCTTGCGAAGCACCTTGGGCAACGGCTGTGCTGGCCCGCTGCGGCAACTCCGCGCCTTTGCGCCCGGCTTTGCCCGCCTGGCAGCCGGCTCCGTGCCCCTGAAATCCTGTTTCCAGCCGAGGAGATTCCGTGATTCGCATTCTGACCTGTTTCCGCCTTCGCGCCGCCGCTGCGCTGCGCCATCGGGCCTTGCCGCTGCTGTTCTGCCTGATGCCTGCGCTGCTGCCTGCCGTGCTGCAGCCTGTGGCCGGTGCCCAGCGCCTGCCGCAGTCGGTCACTCCGCTGCACTACACGCTGCGCCTGACGCCCGATCTCCAGCGCGCCGTCTTCACCGGACAGGAAGGCATTGACGTCCAGCTGGCCAGCGCCACCGACGCCATCACCCTCAACGCCATTGAGATTCGCTTCGGCAAGGTCAGCATTGACCAGGACGGCCGGCAGCTGCCGGGCACCGTGACCCTGGACGAGGCCAAGCAGCAGGCCACGCTCCACTTCGCCCACACGCTCAGCCCCGGTCGCCACACCCTGCAGATCGCCTTCACCGGCATGCTCAACGGCGAGCTTCGCGGCTTCTATCTCTCCAAGACCGCGCGCCGCAACTACGCCGTCACCCAGTTTGAATCCACCGACGC
>JAJZGG010000116.1 GCA_021804965.1 Acidobacteriota bacterium | reverse complement strand
TGAGCCACATTCACCGCCTCGAACAGATTCCCGACGAGGAGCTGGAGCTGCTGGCCAGCCGCGGCATCAACGCCCTCTGGCTCATCGGACTCTGGGAGCGCAGTGTCTCCTCGCGCACCATCAAGCGGCTGCGCGGACAGGCAGACGCCGTGGCCAGCGCCTACTCCCTGCGCGACTACTCCATCGCCGAGGACCTGGGCGGCGGCAGCGCCTATGCCAACCTTCGGGACCGCGCCGCACGCTTCGGCATCCGGCTCGCCAGTGACATGGTGCCCAACCACATGGGCATCGACTCCCCCTGGGTCATCGAGCACCCGGAATGGTTTCTCTCGCTGCCCTACAGTCCCTTTCCCGGCTACTCCTTCAACGGACCCGATATCTCCCCCGACAGCCGCGTCGAAATCAAGATCGAGGATCACTACTACGACCAGTCGGACGCCGCTGTCGTCTTCCGCCTTCGCCATCTGCACCAGAACGCCACGCGCTACGTCTTCCACGGCAACGACGGCACATCCTTTGCCTGGAATGACACCGCGCAGCTCGACTACTCCAAACACTGGGTCCGCGAGCACGTCATCCAGACCATCCTCCACGTTGCCCGCATGTTCCCCATCATCCGCTTCGACGCGGCCATGGTGCTGGCCAAGCGCCACGTGCAGCGGCTCTGGTTCCCGCTGCCCGGCACCACCGGCTCCATTCCCTCCCGCGCCGAGCAGGCCATCTCCCAGGAGCAGTTCGACGCCCTGATGCCTCACGAGTTCTGGCGCGAGGTCGTGGACCGCGTCGCCGCCGAGGTGCCCGGCACGCTGCTGCTGGCCGAGGCATTCTGGCTGCTCGAGGGCTACTTTGTCCGCACCCTGGGCATGCACCGGGTCTACAACAGCGCCTTCATGCACATGCTCCGCGACGAGGAAAACGCCAAATATCGCTCCTATCTCAAAAAGACCATCGAGTTCGACCCCGACATCCTCAAGCGCTACGTCAACTTCATGAGCAACCCCGACGAGAAGACGGCCATCGACCAGTTCGGCGATGGTGACAAGTGCTTCGGTGTGGCCACCCTGCTGGCCACGCTTCCCGGCCTGCCCATGTTTGCCCACGGCCAGATCGAAGGCTACACCGAACGCTACGGCATGGAGTTCAAGCGCGCCCGCATGAACGAACAGCCGCGCCCGGAACTCATGGCCCGGCACCAACGCGAGATTGCCCCGCTGCTGCATCGCCGCTGGCTCTTCAGTGAAAGTACGCACTTCGTCCTCTTCGACTTCATCACCGATCACGGAGCAGTCGATGAGCACGTCTATGCCTACTCCAACCGTTCCGGCGATCAGCGCGCCCTCGTGCTCTATAACAATCGCTACGGCACCACCCGCGGCCATCTCCTCATCTCGGCCGCATTCATGGACAAGGAATCCGGACGCCTGCGCCAGACCGTACTGGCCCAGGCACTCGACCTGCCCGCCGAAGCCGACCTCATCGTCGCCTGGCGCGATCACGCCACCGGGCTCCATCATCTGCGCCGCGCCACCGACTTCCATACCTACGGTCTGGAACTGACCCTGCGCGGCTACCAGACCGCCGTCCTGCTCGACTGGCGCATGCTCCGTCCCACTGCCGAAGAGCGCTGGGACCAGCTTTGCGATGCCCTCGGCGGCCGTGGCGTCCACCAGCTGGACGAGGCCCTGGCCCGCATGCGTCTGCGGCCGCTGCATCAGGCTCTGGCGGAAATCCTCACCCCGCAAACTCTCGATCTGCTCGCCCACCCCGCTGCTCCATCCGCGCAGCCCGCCACGGCCAGCCTCGAAGCCCGTCTCCAGCCCCTGCTGCGCGCCAACGAACGATTCCAGGCGCTCTTGGCTCCCGAGCTTGCTGCAGAACCTGCCACCCGGCTCACGCCGGATACGGCCCAGCCCGCGCAGCCCCACGAAGCCACCGCTGCCGCAGATGCTTCGCAGCAGGATCTACTCCCGCAGCTGGCCGCTGCCTTCCGCCTGCCGCAACTGGCGCATCAGTTTGCCGACATCTGGCCGCCGCTGGCATCCTCGGTTCTGCCCACCAGCCAGCCGGAGTCCGCGCCGTGGGCGCCGCTGGTCGCCTGGCTTGTGCTGCGCGCTTCGCTGCCCATGCATCCACCTGAGGCCGCCGAGATGGCTGCGGACGCAGCAATCCCCGCGGCAATCGCTGAAGCAGTTTCAGAAGTAACTCCTGAGGCAATTTTCGACGCGCTGCATCTGCGCCCGGTCCTCGCCGAGCACCTGCGCTCCCTCGGCATGGAGCAGGAAGAGGGCTGGCGTGCCGCCGCGCGCATCCGCCTGCTGCTCCGCTTTGCCGGCTCGGTCTCCGGCCAGCCCGCTCAGCTGCCTCGCCTGCTCACCCAGCCCGAAATCTGGCAGGACAGCGATATGCGCTGGCTCACCGGCCTGCACGAGCACGAGGGAACGGAATACTTCCGCAAGGAAGACTTTGAAGCCATCCTCTGCTGGCTGGCCCTGCCCGCGCTGCTTGCCATTGCAGCAACCACCGAGCCCACGTCGGATACCCCGTCCGCAAGCCCGTCTCTGGCAGCGCTCCGGCAGCTCGAAGACAGCATCACGGCCGCCCGCAACGCAGCCGCCCTTGCCAGCTATCGTCTGCAGGCGCTACTGACCCCGGCCAGCCGGACTCCAGACCGCCCCGCCATCCCCGATGCCGCACTGACGCCCGTTACGCCCAACGCAGCAGCAGACAGCCCGGAAGCTGCAGACCAGGCCGGCGACGAAGATCCGCACCCCACATCCAGCTCCATACCCGCAGCCATACCCGGCACCATACCCAGCCTGGTCGAAGCATCCTCCAACCCGGAAGACTCCCCGGAAGACGACGCCTGACAGCAGCAACCGAGCCGGAAGGCGGCAAGGCACAGACTCTGGCAACACGCAAAAGCAGAAGCCCGGCAATCCTGCCGGGCTTCTGCTTTTGTTTCGGTTGGGATGCGACTTACTCGGCGGCCATCTCTTCGGCTTCGCCTTCCTGACGCATCATCTCCAGCTCGCGTTCCTGGGCTTCGATCTCGGCTGTCACCTCGCGCTTCACGCGCTCGGCTGCCTCTTCCAGTTCCGGAGAAAGCTGCACACCACGGTAGTACTCCAGACCCGTACCTGCCGGGATCAGGCGACCCACAATGACGTTCTCCTTCAGTCCGCGCAGCGTGTCGATAGCTCCGTTGATCGAGGCCTCGGTCAGCACACGCGTCGTCTCCTGGAAGCTGGCCGCAGAGATGAAGCTGTCGGTCGAGAGCGAGGCCTTCGTGATGCCCAGCAGCAGCGGACGGCCAATCGCCGGACGACCACCCTCGGCAAGCACGCGCTCGTTCTCCTCGTTGAAGCGGAAGCGATCCACCTGCTGCTCCAGCAGGAAGTTCGTATCGCCCACATCCTCAATGCGCACCCAGCGCAGCATCTGCCGCACAATCACTTCGATGTGCTTGTCGGAGATGGCCACGCCCTGCAGACGATAGACCTCCTGGATCTCATTCACCAGGTACCGCTGCAGCTCCTTCTCGCCGAGCACGGCAAGAATGTCGTGCGGATTCAGCGGGCCATCCATCAGCGGATCGCCGGCGCTCAGCCGCTCGCCTTCCTGCACGTTCACGTGGATGCCGCGCGGCACGGAGTATTCCCGCTCCTCGCCGGTGTCCGCGGTCACGTAGATGCGACGCTGCCCCTTGGAAACCTCTCCAAAGCGCACCACACCGTCAATCTCGGAGATGATGGCCGTCTCACGCGGCTTGCGGGCCTCGAACAGCTCGACCACGCGCGGCAGACCGCCCGTGATGTCCTTGGTACGGGTGGACTCGCGTGGAATCTTGGCCAGAATATCGCCCGGTCCCACGTTGTCGCCGTCCAACACCATCAGGTGAGCGCGGCTCGGCATCAGGTAGCGCTTCTTGCCCTTCGATCCGGTGATGTAGATCGCAGGCTGACGCTTTTCATCGGAAGAGTCCGAGACAACCAGGCGCGACAGTCCCGTCACCTCATCCACTTCCTCGTTCAGCGTAATGCCTTCCTGCAGATCCTTGAACTGCACCGTGCCGCCGATCTCGGTCAGCACCGCATAGGTGTAGGGATCCCATTCGGCCAGCAGCTCGCCCAGGGCCACCTTCTGGCCGTCGGTCACGCGCAGGCGCGCACCATACACCACCTGGTAGCGTTCCTTCTCGCGGCCGCGGTCGTCCACGATGGCAATCGAGCCGGAGCGGTTCATCGCCACCAGCATGCCATCCTTTTCGGACTTGACCGTGTTCAGGTTGATGAAGTGCACCGTGCCATTGTTCTTGGCATCCAGGCGGCTCTTGTCGGAGACGCGCGACGCCGTTCCGCCCACGTGGAAGGTACGCATCGTCAGCTGCGTGCCCGGCTCGCCGATCGACTGCGCCGCAATCACGCCGCAGGTCTCGCCCATCTCCACCATGCGTCCCGTGCCCAGGTTGCGTCCATAGCACAGGGCGCAGACTCCGCGGCGGGATTCGCAGGTCAGCACCGAACGGATCTTCACCTTTTCCACACCGGCTGCCTGAATCGCCGAGGCAATCTCCTCGTTGATCTCCTGGTTGATCTCAACCACGACATTGCCGTCCTGGTCCTTGAGCCGCTCCAGCGATACGCGCCCAATGATGCGGTCGCGCAGTGGCTCAATGATCTCGCCGGACTCAACGATCGGCTGCACATAGATGCCTTCCACCGTGCCGCAGTCCAGCTCGGTCACGATCACATCCTGTGCCACGTCCACCAGACGACGCGTCAGGTAGCCCGAGTCGGCCGTCTTCAGCGCCGTATCGGCAAGACCCTTGCGCGCGCCGTGCGTCGAGATGAAGTACTCCAGCACCGTCAGACCTTCGCGGAAGTTGGCCGTAATCGGCGTCTCGATCACCTCGCCCGAAGGCTTGGCCATCAGTCCGCGCATACCGCTCAACTGGCGAATCTGCTGCTTCGATCCTCGCGCACCGGAATCGGCCATGATGTAAATCGGGTTCATGGCCCCATCCTTGTCCGCCTGCTTCATGTTGCCGAACATCTCATCGGCAACCTTGTCCGTCACGGTCGACCAGATCTGGATCACCTTGTTCGAGCGCTCACCGTTGGTGATGGCGCCGTCCAGATACTGCTGCTGGATGCCGATCACAGCCTTGTCGGCATCGGATACGGTCGTGTACTTGCTGGCCGGGATGACCATGTCATCCAGACCCACCGACAGACCCGAGCGCGTCGCATACTGGAAGCCCAGTTCCTTGATCCGGTCCAGCATGCGCACGGTCACTTCCAGCCCGAACTTCTGGTTGCAATAGCTCACCAGCTGTCCGATGCCCTTCTTCTTCAGCAGACCGTTCACAAACGGCATGCCCTCGGGAAGCGCATCGTTCAGGATCGCCCGGCCCACGGTCGTCGTCAGGAACTGCCGGTTGAACTCCACCGGATCGGTGTGCATCAGGTCCTGATCGTCATAGGCCGTCGTCATGTCCAGCACCTGGCCGGTGTAGCGCAGCCGGATCGGCGTCAGCGTCTCCACCTCGCCCAGAGCCAGCGCCATCAGCACTTCCTCAATGGTGGCAAAGGTGCGACCCTCGCCGCGTGCGCCCGCCTTGGACTTGGTCATGTAGTAGAGACCAAGCACCATGTCCTGGGTCGGCACCGTGATCGGATGACCCGAGGCCGGCGACAGGATGTTGTGCGAGGCCAGCATCAGCACGCTGGCTTCAATCTGCGCCTCCGGCGACAGCGGAATGTGCACCGCCATCTGATCGCCGTCAAAGTCCGCGTTGAAGGCCGTGCAGACCAGCGGATGAATCTTGATCGCCTTGCCCTCGACCAGCACCGGCTCAAAGGCCTGGATACCCAGCCGATGCAGGGTTGGGGCGCGGTTCAGCAGAATCGGATGATCCTTGATCACCTCTTCCAGAATGTCCCAGACCACCGTCTCCTGCAGCTCCACCATCTCCTTGGCCTGCTTGATGGTCGTGCAGTGTCCGGTCTGCTCCAGCCGATGATAGATAAACGGCTTGAACAGCTCCAGAGCCATCTTCTTCGGCAATCCGC
>JAJZGG010000042.1 GCA_021804965.1 Acidobacteriota bacterium | reverse complement strand
CCTCAATGGTGCGGCGCGGCAGCTTGCCCTCCAGCCGATGCGCGGCCGAGCCTTCCTCATCGGAGTAACTGAAGGCTCCCATCCAATCCAGCCGTGCCTCGCGGACAAAAGCTTCCAGCTCGGCAAACTCCTCCTCGGTTTCCCCGGGAAAGCCGACGATGAAGGTGGTGCGCACGACCAGATCCGGCACGATGCGCCGTGCCTTCTCCAGCATGCGCAGGAAGATTGCGCCGCTGCCGCCGCGCTTCATGCGCTTGAGCATGCTGGCGGAGGCATGCTGCAGGGGCACGTCCAGATACTTGGCAATGTTGTCGTGCCGGGCGATGGTCTCCAGCAGCCGGGTGGTGACCTTGTTGGGATAGGCGTAGAGGAAGCGCAGCCAGGTGAGGCCTTCGATGCGTGCCAGGGCATCCAGCAGATCGGCCAGTCCGTCCTTCATGCCGAGATCCTCACCGTAGCAGGTCGTGTCCTGGCCAATGAGGGTGATCTCGCGCACTCCCTGGCGGACGAGCTGCTCGGCCTCGGCAACGACCGAGGCGAAGCGCCGCGAGCGGAACTTGCCGCGCAGCTGGGGAATGATGCAGAAGCCGCAGGGATGGTCACAGCCCTCGGCAATCTTGATGTAGGCCGAGGAGCGCGGAGTGGTCAGCAGCCGGGGCGTGGCATCGTCGTAGAGATACCGCGGCAGCTCGGCGATGGCTCCGGCCCATTCGCCGCGATCAAAGCGCCCCTGCTGCTCCCGCAGGTCGCCCTCCGGACGGCTGTGGGTGCTGACGGCGCTGGGAGCGCGCTCGATCAGCTCCGATTGCGCCAGGATGGGGAACGGAGATTTGGGCTCGGGCGGCATGGACAGCCCGGCAGCCGCCAGGATGGCGTCCAGTTCTCCGGTGCCCACGACGGCATCCACCTCCGGGATGTTGCGCTGAATCTCGTCGCGATAGCGCTCGACCAGGCAGCCGGCCACGATCAGCCGCTGGGCGGTTCCAGCCGCCTTGTGCCGGGCCATTTCAAGGATGGTGTTCACCGACTCCTGCTTGGCGGAATCGATGAAGGAACAGGTGTTGACGACGAGGATTTCAGCCGATTCCGGCGTGGAGGTCAGCTGTGCGCCGGCGCGATCCAGCAGCCCCATCATGACCTCGGAATCCACCAGATTCTTGGGGCATCCAAGGGAGACAAAGCCGATCTTTGGCCCGGTTTTCAAGGGAGAATTGCTCACTCCCATATTGTAAACTTTGCGCGACTGGATGCGCCTGCCTGGAGCCGGACAGAAGTGGTATCATCAGTCAGTGCCGGGTCCTACGCGACGCAATCCCGCCAACCCCGCCAGGTCCGGAAGGAAGCAACGGTAACGGGCTAGTGCGGGCGCAGTGGGTTACCCGGTACTTTTTTATGTGCCTGTGGCCGGATCGACTCCGCGTGGCTGGCAGCGCAGGCGAAGTTCGGGATTGGCCCCCGGGGCCGCACTCAGCGCCAGCAGCGCTGAAGGAGAAGTTGGTTTGAGCCATACATTTCGTGCTCCCGTAGCAACGCGGGTCAAGATCAGCGCCCTTGGCACCTATGTCCCCCCCAAAGTCCTGACGAACGCAGATCTGGAGAAGATGGTCGATACCAACGACCAGTGGATCACCGAGCGGACTGGCATCAAGGAGCGGCATGTGCTGGCCGCCGGGCTGGGAACCAGCGACATGGCCACGGAGGCAGCGCGGCGCTGCCTGGCACAGCGCGGAATTGCCCCCACGGAAGTGGAAGCCATCATCGTGGGCACGGTGACTCCGGACATGATGTTTCCTTCGACGGCCTGCCTGGTGCAGGACAAGCTGGGGGCCACCGGAGCCTGGGGCTTTGATGTCTCTGCCGGCTGCTCGGGATTCGTGTTTGCGCTGCAGGCCGGGGCCAAGCTGGTGGAAAGCGGAGCGCACAAAAAAGTTCTGGTCATCGGCGGCGATGCCAATACACGCATGGTGGATTACACGGATCGCACGACCTGCATCCTGTTCGGAGACGGCGCCGGAGCGGTGCTGCTGGAGCCCTGCGTGGGCGATGAGGTTGGCCTGATCGACTTTGTGCATGAGATTGACGGCTCCGGCGGACCGGCACTGAATCTGGCAGCCGGTGGCAGCCTGCGGCCGGCCTCAGCGGAAACCGTGGCCAACAAGCAGCACTACATCCATCAGGACGGGCAGACGGTGTACAAGTTTGCCGTGCGCAAGATGGCTGAGGCCACCACGCGCGTGCTGGAGCGCAATGGCGTGACCGGTGAAGAGCTGGGCTGCTTCATTCCCCACCAGGCGAACAAGCGCATCATCACGGCCACGGCCGAGCGGCTGGGGATGGACGACAGCAGGGTGATCGTCAATATTGAGAAGTACGGCAACACCTCCGCCGGCACAATTCCGCTGGCCATGGGAACGGCAATCGAGCAGGGCAAGCTGCACAAGGGCGACCTGGTGCTGATTGCTGCGGCCGGAGCCGGATTCACGGTGGGTGCGGCACTGCTGCGCTGGGAGTTCTAAGCCCGCCCGGAACGGATACAGACCCGGAACGCATACAGACCCGGAACGGATACAGTTCGGTTCGGATACGGCTCAGAGCGTATACGCGGGCAGGATGCCGTACTCCGCGGCAAGCCGGTAGAACAGGCGCATGCCGGCCAGGCACGGCTCATCCAGGTGATAGTAGATATTCTCCGTCAGATAGGTGCGGATCGTCTGTGGCCGGATGGGCAGGCGTGCGCTCCATTCCGCGACAAGAGCGTCAATCTGCGCCAGTCCGTGCTCCTTGGAGGCTTGCGTGACGGCTGCAATTTCCTGCAGCGTCTGCTCCCCGTGAATGAGCGCGGATCGGCGCACCGCCCACACGGCTGAGATCCAGGGAAGGCCGGTCAGCGATGTCCACTCGGCGGCCAGATCGTGGAAGACCAGATCGTCGCGATGGGCCAGTGAGCCGGTGTTCGCTGCTGCGTTTTCGCGTTGCTCCAAGGCCAGCAGGGCAGGATCTCCGATCAGCAGGGCGGCATCGGCTGTCTGCAGCATGGCATCGAGATCGGGAGGGTGCTGTACGAAGCGGGGAAGCGGAGTCTGGAGCGAAGCCTTGTCGTCAGCACCGGCCGGATGCCACCAGTGGCGAAAGAGAATCTGGGTGTAGGCCAGCGTTGCACGGGAGGAGGTGTCTGCGGCAACCGTGCGAATCGCCTGCAGCGGCTGCGCGGCGCGGCGCACCAGCAGCAGGGAGCGAACGCGATGCAGGGAGGCGATGGCGCAGCCGGGCACGAGCACCAGCTCCGGGTTGGTTGCCAGCGCGGCAATCGGCACCAGTCCCAGATCGGCTGCCTGGGGTGCATCGGCGGGCAGGGCCAGCCGCGCGGCGCATTCGGAAGGCATCATCCACTCCAGACGAAACCGGGCTGCCAGCTGGCTTTGCATGGGCTCATGCTCGAAGTCCCACATGAGCGGCGCGGGATTGAGAAAACGGATGGCAGCAACACGAAGCGGAGAATCAGAACTCTTCACCTGTTCAGGGTATCAACTGGCGATGGCCGTGCGCATCGGGTGTGCGTCGGGCAGTTCCCGTGGGAAATTTCCTTCCGATCAGGCGGAGGCCATTCGGAACTCTGGTTATAATCGGGAACTATCGCATGCGTTGCCTGCCCGATGGGCGGGAGCAGGTGGATGGGCAGGAAGAGCTGCAGCCCGTGTGCGTGGATGGGACGATCCCCGGGATGACGATTCGAGATCAGGTCTTCACGGAAGATGCACTTGCCTGGCTGGCGATGCTGCTGGCCCCCTCGATGGGGCCGCGGCGCACGCTGGATGCAATGAGCCAGATTGAGCGGCCGGCAGCGCTGTTTTCCCTTTCGCTGACGGAGCTGGAGTCGCTGGCACTCTCGCCGGCCGTCGTCCAGTTTCTCTTTGACGGCAAGGGACGGGAGATTGCCGAGCAGCAGTTGATACGCACCACCGAGGTCGGCGCAGAGATTGTCTGCTATGACGATGAGCGCTATCCGGAACGGTTGCGGGAGATCTATGATCCGCCGCCGGTCCTGTGGGTGCGCGGGGATGTGCGCCTGCTGAGCCTGCCTTCGGTGGCCGTGGTGGGGACGCGGCATCCCACGCCCTATGGTTTGGGCATGGCAGAGATGCTGTCGCGGGATCTGGCGGCGCGCGGACTGCTGATCCTGAGCGGCATGGCGCGTGGCGTTGACACGGCGGCACACAAGGGTGCGCTGTCGGCCCACCGGCCCACGGCGGCTGTGTGGGGAACAGGGATCGATGTGGTCTATCCCAAGGAGAATCGCAAGCTTGCCGATGAGATTCTGGCCACCGGCGGAGTGATCCTGAGCGAGCTGCCGGTGGGGACATTTCCGGCACCGCAGAACTTTCCACGACGGAACCGGATTCTGTCCGGGATGAGCGTGGGCGTGCTGGTGGTGGAGGCCAGCGAACACTCCGGCACGCGCGTGACGGCGCGCTGTGCACTCGATCAGGGGCGGGATGTTTATGCCGTTCCCGGGAATGTGACGAACAAGGGTTCGTGGACGCCGAATCTGCTCATCAAGCAGGGCGCGCAGCTGACGGCCACCTGGGAGGATGTGTGGGAGGCGCTGCCATCGCAGGTGCGCCTGAAGCTGGAATCGGGACAGGGCTCTGCATCCGAACCGGAGTCGCAAGCATCGTTACTACCGGAGCCGGTGTTGCGACCGCAGGAGGCGATGGTGCTGGAGCAGTTGCAGCCGGACGCAGCCACGCAACTGGACGAACTGCTGGAGCGGCTGGAGCCGCAGATGACCAGTTCGGAGGTTTTTACCGCGCTGTTTGAACTGGAGATGGCGGGTCGCATTCGCAAGCTGCCCGGCAACTCCTATGTGGTGTCTTTTTAGCGGGTTGAATGTACAGATGGTAGAAAAATCCGCAGAGCGGGCTGGTATCGCCCCGGCCAACCATGGTAGCTTGCAGTGTTCCGCTGCAATATTTTCCCGAACGCCTTTGCAGGAACGAAACCGCTCCGCAAGGGGCGCAGCAGATTGGTTCTTGAAACGGAACGATTCGCCAACAGTCCAAGGGAAGCAGCGGGTTGCGCGATAGAGTGGGGAACAGGACCTCACAGAGAGTAGTGAGAAGGATACACATGAGCAAATCACTGGTGATCGTCGAGTCGCCGGCCAAGGCAAAGACGATTGGAAAATATCTTGGCAAGGATTATGAAGTGCAGGCATCGGTGGGTCATATTATGGACCTGCCCAAGAATGATATTGGCGTGGAGCTGAAGGAGCGGACCTTTGAACCGACGCTGATCGTCTCGCCGGGCAAGGAAAAGCTGGTGCAGCAGTTGAAGCGTGCGGCGGCCAAGGCCGAGCATATCTTTCTGGCACCTGACCCGGATCGCGAAGGGGAGGCGATTGCCTATCATCTGGCGCTGCAGCTGGGCAGCACGGCCGCGCTGCGCAAGAAGATTCAGCGCGTGACCTTCAACGAAATCACGAAAAAGGCCGTGCAGGAGGCCTTCAAGCACGCCCGGGATATCGACCAGCATCTGGTGGATGCCCAGCAGACGCGACGCGTGCTGGACCGGCTGGTCGGCTATCAGGTTTCACCGCTGCTCTGGGACAAGGTGCGGCGTGGCCTGTCGGCCGGACGCGTGCAGACGGTGGCTGTCCGATTGATCGTGGAGCGTGAGCGCGAGATCGGCGGCTTCAAGCCGGTCGAGTACTGGACGGTGACGGCCGAGCTTGAGCCCAAGGGGCGCAGCGAGCGCAGCTTCCGCGCCGCGCTGGTGGGCGTGGACGGCGCGCCGATCCGTGTGGCCAATGGAGTGGACAAGGAGGGCAAGGCGCAGTTCCTGAGCAACGCGCTGCCGGACAAGGCGACGGTCGATGCCGTGCTGGCCGCCCTGGAGCAGGCTGACTGGACGCTGGGTTCGGTGACGCAGTCCGAACAGCGACGCAAACCGCTGCCTCCGTTCATCACCAGCCAACTGCAGCGGGATGCCGCCAGCAAGCTGGGATTCAATGTGCGCCGGACGATGGGCGTGGCACAGCGGCTCTATGAGGGCGTGGATATTGGTGCCGAAGGCACGGTCGGTCTGATCACCTACATGCGAACCGACTCGCCCCGCGTCTCGCCCGAGGCCAAGGTGAGCGCCCGGCAGTGGATCAGCGAGCGGCTGGGGCCGGAGTATCTGCCGGAGACGCCGAATGCGTACAAGGGCAAGAAGGATGCCCAGGATGCGCACGAGGCCATCCGCCCGACCGATGCCACCCGCACGCCGGAGATGATGGCTCCCTACCTGACCGACGAGCAGCTGAAGCTGTATCGGCTGATCTGGCAGCGCTTTATTGCCTCGCAGATGACGCCGGCAATCTATGACGTGACCACGGCCAGGATCGATGCCCGTTCGCGCAAGGATGGCCGGAATTATGATTTCCGCGTCAGCGGCCGGGTTCTGCGCTTTGATGGTTTTCTCAAGGTCTATGAGATGGCCGAAGAGCGCAAGGACACCGAAGAGGATGGCGACGATCAGCGTCTGCCTTCGCTGGATGGCGTCAGCCAGCTCAACTGCCGTTCCGTGCATCCGCAGCAGAAGTTTACCCAGCCGCCGCCACGCTTCAATGAAGCCTCGCTGGTGAAGGTGCTGGAGGAGCGCGGCATCGGGCGGCCATCCACCTATGCCTCAATCATCAACACGATTCAGGATCGCGAGTATGTGACGAAGATCTCCGGGCGTTTCTATCCCACGGAGATTGGCATGGTGGTCTGCGATCTGCTGGTGAAGAACTTTGGCTACATCTTTGACACCGACTACACGGCCCGGCTGGAAGAGGAGCTGGACGATATTGAAGATGGCAAGGAGCGCTGGACCGATCTGCTGAAGGGCTTCTACAGCCACTTTGAAAAGGAGCTGAAGGTCGCCGAAAAGGAGATGGAATCCATCAAGGCGATGGAGATTCCCACCGATGAACGGTGCGAGCGCTGCGGCTCTCCGCTGGTGCTGAAGTGGGGCAAGTTTGGCACGTTCTACTCCTGCAGCGCCTACAACAAGAAGGACAAGAACAGCTGCACCTATACGCGGGAGAACGTGGCGGCCAAGCCGGACATGGTCTTCAAGGATGTGCTGGAAAATGAGCAGAGTGAGGAGTACTGCGACAACTGCGGCCGGGTGATGGTGCTGCGCCGGGGCATCTTCGGGCCATACATGGCGTGTCCGGGATTCAGCGACGATCCGCCGTGCAAGACGATCCGCAAGCTGAGCCAGAAGCAGCAGCAGAAGCTGAGCGCGCCGCAGCCCACCGGCGAAGCCTGCCCGGTCTGCGGCAAGGATCTGGTGCTGCGCCAGGGAGCGTATGGCGAGTTTGTCTCCTGCTCCGGCTATCCCAAGTGCAAGTACGTGAAGCAGAATCTGATCGAGGGGATGAAGTGTCCCAAGTGCGGCGAGGGGGATCTGGCGGAGCGCAAGGCGCGGCGCGGGAATCTGTTCTGGGGTTGCACGAACTATCCCAAGTGCGACTTTACGACCAACTACAAGCCGGTGGCCAAGAAATGTCCCAAGTGCCACAGCCCCTATCTGCTGGAAAAGACACTCAAGTCCGGGGTCTTTCTCTTCTGCCCGAACAGTCGTGCGCAGGAGGAGGAAGCCGAGCCGGCCAAGGGCAAGGCGACAGCCAAACGCGGCAAGGGCAAACTGCCGGAAAAGGCGGTTCAGAAGCCGGCGCGTGCGGCCGTGGTCTGCGAATATGAAAAGCGGATTGGGGATGCACCACCGCCGCCCGAGCCGCCAACGGCACAGACGCATGGGCCGGTCCGGCTGGACTCCGGCAGGGAAGAGCCGGAACTGGAACCGGTGGCCTGAACCGGTGGCTTGAACCGAGAGCTTGATCGTGCGTTACCGGACAGCGGTTCCGGACGCAAACCCACAACGAAAGAACCGATCCTGAACTGCGGGGATCACTCTGAGGAGAGGCAATGGATAAGGCTTTGGCTTCGCATGCGGATGCCGAATTGATTCTGAAGCTGTATGAACTGCGCACGGAAGCCGTGATGCGCCAGGCACGGGCCTGGTTTCTGGCGGAGTTCTGGCCGGAGACTGCGGAGGAGTTTTTTACCGTACTGAATGAGTTTGGCACGCAGCGGAATGCCTATCTCCGGCAGGTGGTCAGCTACTGGGAGATGGCGGCGGCCTTTGTGCTGCACGGGGCGGTGTCGGCGGACCTGTTTCTGGATACGAATGGCGAACCGTTCTTTTATGCGGCCAAGCTGGCGCATATCATGCCGGAGATTCATGCGCAGCGCCCAGGATATATGGGCAAGATTCTCAAGCTGATCGAGATGTATCCGGTGGCAGCCGGGATGCATGAGGCAATGAAGAAGAACATTGCCAGGATTCGGGAAGCGCGAAAATCCGCTTGACGGATTTTTGACCGGACGGCAATCGGGAAAAAGATTGCTTGCCAAATTGCAGCCGACGGGAGCATGCTTATCCTGTCGTTCACTGTCAGGTTGCAGCGACGTCAAACCTGTTGGATCAGCAAAGGAAGAACCCTCATGAAGCGAATTCTCGCACTCTCCCTCTCTGTCGCGACGATGGCATCCATCGCCTCGTTCGCCGCTGGCACCTCCACCAAGATCACCGGGTATGTGTCGGATGCGATGTGCGGCGCCAAGCATGCCGGTTCCGGCGCAGCCTGCGTCAAGAAGTGCATTGCCATGGGCGAAAAGCCGGTTTTCGTGGATGATGCCAAGAAGATGGTCTGGGCCATCGACAATCCGGATGCCGTCAAGAGCGTGTATGGCGATCATGTCACCATCACGGCCACGGTGGATGCATCCAAGAAGAGCGTTCACATCACCAGCGTCAAGCCGGTTGCCTGATCGGGCAGACCGCCTATCCAAAACCATCCCGTCAAGCCTGTTCGGCATGCATGTTCGCGCACGCATGCCGTCAGGCTTCTCGTGTATACAAACCAAAGGTGCTCAAAACGTTATGGCTAAAGCCGTGTGGAATGGTCTGGTGATCGCCGAGGGCGATCAATATGAAGTGGTGGAAGGCAATGTGTATTTCCCCGAATCTGCCTTGAAGCGCGAATATTTTCGTCCCAGCTCGACGACATCCACCTGCCCGTGGAAGGGTCAGGCCCGGTATTACACGCTGGTGTGGGGCGATCAGGAGAATCTCGACGCGGCCTGGTATTATCCGGATCCCAAGCCGGCTGCCCGCAAGATCAAGAATCATGTGGCGTTCTGGCGCGGAGTGGAAGTGGAGAAGTAGTTCCGCATCCCGCTTCTGTGGTGGCTCCGGGGCGTTGCTGCCGATGCCGCAAGGGAACGATGCGTACCTGGATTGCGTATGATGCACAGGTACGCTTGTGCTGGTTGACCCAATTTCTGATGTCCGGAGTGAATGCATGAATCCTTGGAAGGCTCGTATTGCCGGAGCAGGTGCGGATCGCGCGCGCCGCTCGGGCCTGATTTCCCGCGGAAAGGCAGCTGTGGCTGCCCTGGTGACGGGATGTATGGCGCTGTCTGCCGCAGCAGCCACTGCCCCGCTGAAAGTGCCGGATCTGAAGGACGAAAAGTACACGCTTCCCAATGGATTGGAGGTGATTCTGCGAGAGGATCACCGGCTTCCGCTGGTTGCCGTGGACCTGTGGTACCACGTGGGGCCGGCCAATGAGCGTGCGGGAAGAACGGGGTTTGCCCATCTGTTCGAGCACATGATGTTCGAGGGTTCCGAACACGTGGGCGAGAAGGCGCACTTCCGGTATCTGGAAGGCGCTGGCGCGACGGACATCAATGGAACCACCAGCTACGACCGGACCAATTATTTTGAGACGGTGCCGAGCAATCAGCTGGATCTGGCTCTCTGGCTGGAGAGCGACCGCATGGGCTTTCTGCTGGAGACGCTGGATCGGGCCAAGCTGACCAATCAGCGCGATGTGGTCCGCAACGAGCTGCGTCAGGACGAAGGGCAGCCGTACGATGTGGCCGACGAGGCCGTGGGGCATCTGCTGTTTCCCAAGACCCATCCCTACTACGGAAACGTGATCGGCTCGCATGCCGATGTGGAAGCGGCGCGGCTGAACGATGTCCGCGAGTTTTTCCATGAGTACTACACGCCGAACAATGCCAGCATTGCCATCGTGGGCGACTTCAACACAGCCCAGCTGAAGGCTGAGATTGCCCGGTACTTCGGCCCCATTCCGCGTGGTCCGGCCGTGGCTCCCGTGCATGTGGTCACGCCGCCCATCACCCAGGAGCGGGTGGAGACCGTGACCGATACCGTGCAGCTGCCGCGCCTGAGTCTGGGCTGGCTGACGCCGGCATCCTTTACACCGGGCGATCGCGCTTCGGAGATCTTTCTCGACATTCTGGGTGGGGGCAAGATCAGCCGCCTCTATCAGCGACTGGTCTACAAGGATCAGGTGGCGCAGAGCGTCAGCTGCTCCGATGAGCAGGTCATGATCACGTCCATGGCGCAGTGCGACATCATTGCGCGGCCGGGCGTGAAGCTGGAGGATATCCAGAGCCGCGTGGATGAGGAGATTGCCAACCTGCGCAAGAACGGCCCCACGCAGGCCGAACTGGATCGGGCGCGCAACAAGACACTGACGGGCATGATTGAAGGGCTGCAGCGGCTGGGTGGCTTTGGCGGCGTGGCCGACATGATGGATCGCTACAACCAGTACGAGCACAACCCCGGCTACCTGCCCAAGGATGTGGCCGGCTATGAGGCGCTGACCACGGCCAGCATTCAGAAGGCCGGTATGGAGTACTTCGGCAACAACCAGCGGGTTGTGGTCAAGTGCGTTCCGGGAAAGAAAGTTACCGAGGATGTGCCGCGCAGCCCTGCGGATACGGACCTGCATACGGTGGTGACGCCGCCATACTCTCCGGCATTTGAGGCAGCGCAGGCCTGGCGCAAGGATGCTCCCAAGCCCGGTCCTGAGTCGAAGCTGCATCTGCCCTCGTCGGAGTCCTTCACGCTCTCCAACGGGCTGAAGGTCTATCTGATCCAGGAGCATGAACTGCCCGTGCTGAGCGCCAATCTGGTGACCCGCGCCGGCGGAGAAGACAACCCGACCGATCAGCCGGGACTGGCGTCCTTCACGGCCGGCATGCTGACGCAGGGAACCAAAACGCGCTCGGCCACGGAACTGGCCGATGATGTTGCCCAGATCGGCGCGAGCATCGGTTCGGCAGCCGGCATGGATTCGGCCGGGGTCAGCATCGACGCGCTGACCAACAACACCGATCCTGCCATGGAGATCCTCTCCGACGTGGCGCTGCATCCGGCCTTTTCCACCGCCGAGGTGGAGCGGGTGCGCAAGCAGCGCATGATTGCCATTCTTCAGGAGTCGGATTCGCCGGTGGCTTCGATGCTGCGGGTGGGTTCGCGGCTGCTGTACGGCGACCAGCCCTATGGCTTCCGCCCGGTGGGAACGCTGGCCTCCGTGAAGGCAACCACGCAGCCGCAGATTGCCGCGTTCTGGGCTTCGCATTATGCGCCGCAGGATTCTGCGCTGGTGCTGGCTGGAGACCTGACGCCGACGGCGGCCCGTGCCCTGGCCGAGAAGTACTTCGGCGGCTGGTCGAATCCTGGCGTTTCCTCGCAGCCGGTGAAGCTGCCTCCGCCGCCTGCGGCACCGGTGCGCAAGGTGGTGATTGTGGACAAGCCGGGCGCACCGCAGACGGCGCTGTTTGCGCTGGGTCTGGGTGTGCGGCGCAACACGGAGGATCATGCCGCAATCGTGGAGATGAACAGCGTGCTGGGCGGATTGTTCTCCAGCCGCATCAACATGAATCTGCGCGAGCAGCACGGCTACACCTACGGCGCATTTTCCGGCTTCTTCTTCAACCGCGAGGGCGGTCCGTTCTATGCCGGGGCACAGGTGCGCACGGACGTGACAGGACCGGCAGCGACCCAGTTGTTTACCGAACTGAGCCGCATCCAGACCGATCCGCCGTCGGCCAAGGAGCTGCAACTGGCCAAGGACAACGCTCTGCGTTCGCTGCCTGGCAGCTTTGAGACGGTCGGCAGCGAATCCGGCCTGATGTCGGAGCTGTTTGTCTACAACCTGCCCCAGGATTACTTTGCCACGCTGCCGGCGCGCTATGCTGCCGTGACTTCAGCAGAGGTGGCCAAGGCAGCTCAGGAGTACATCCATCCCGATCATCTGATCGTGCTGGCCGTGGGAGATCGAGCCAAGATTGAGCCGCAGCTGCAGAAGGCCAATCTGGGACCGATCGAGCTGCAGGATACGAGCGGCAATCCCGTTCCGGCAACCAAGCCGTAACGCAAACCCGCAAACAGAGCACAGCCCGCGAGGAATCCTCCTCGCGGGCTGTGTTTTTCATGCGGAAACCGGCATCAATTGCTGCCGGGATGGACACCTGATCCTAGTAGGCTTGCAGCTGGTTGAGCGGCAGACGGACGCGGAAGCTGGTTGATCCCGGCTCGGAGCGGACGCTGAGATGGCCGCGATGCTTGCGCACGATGCGCATGGCGTTGTCCAGACCGAGTCCAAGTCCATGACCGGGAGCCTTGGTCGTATAAAACGGCTCGAAGATGCGATCCTGCAGCTCTGCGGGAATGCCGGGGCCGTTGTCCAGAACCTCCACCAGCAGCATGTCCCCTTCAATGCTGCAGGCGAGCTGGAGGGTGGGCTCATATTCCGCTGCCTTGACCTGCTGCATGGCTTCCAGCGCGTTTTCAATCAGCGCGGTCCAGACCTGATTCAGTTCGCTGCCATAGGCGCTGATGGTGGGAATCTCGCTTGCATAGTTGCGCTCAATCCGCACGCCGTCCATGCGGGACTGCAGCATGCGCAGTGTAGCGTCCAGTCCTTCCGCCACGTGAACTTCCAGAATCGGAGCGCGATCCATATAGGCGTAGCTCTGGATGGCGCTGATCAGGTCGAAGATCCGTTCCGAGGAGTGCAGCATCGCCTGGGCATAGTGCTCGGCCCGCAGCGAGGCGGCAAACTGATCGAGGACAACCTGCATGGCATCCCGGCTGAGGAAGCCCGGCAACTGCTGCAGGTCCTCCACGGTCACGCCCAGCTCGGCCAGCTCCGGGGCAATCTTCCATCCTTCGGAGATGCGCTGCTCGCTGAGCCAGCGCATGATTCTGTCCTCCCGCTCGGCGGTCTGCGCGTGTTCCTCTCCGCGGGCATCGGCAATCCGGGTGCGTGCCTCGCGCTCCCAGCCCTGCACGGCCAGCACCTGCTCGGAGCTGAGGCAAAGGGAGACCAGCGCGTAGCGACTGTCGGCAAAGTGGCGCAGCTCGCCCAGAATGCCGCTGGCAGCCCGCTGCGCCGCAGCCGAGGGGTTGTTGAGCTCATGGGCCAGGTTGCCGGCCAGCTTGCCCAGGGCAACAAGCTTTTCGCTCTGCTGCTCAATGCGCGTCACTTCGCGCACCCGGTCCAGCAGCGTGTTCACGACCCGCTGCCCGAAGCTGGGGATGGCCTGCATGATCTCCGGAAAGAGCGAGCGGTGAAACAGCAGTGCCCACACATCCTGCACGGCAAAGCCCTGCCCGCCGTAGCTGGTCATGCGCGAGTAGGGAAGCAGTCCGGTCATCTGTCCGGCCCGGCCAATGAACAGTGCCATGGGTCCGGTGCGATGGCGGCGAACGTGAATCTCCCCCTTCAGAATGAGGATCATCTGTTCAGCAGGTTGACCTTCTTCAAAGAGAGTCTCGCCGGCCTTCAGGCGAATCTCCTGCCCGCGCTTTGCCAACCAGCTCCGTTCCTCCAGGCTGAGACCCTGCAGGGGAGCAATGCGTTCAATCGCTTCCGCAATCTCCAGCGGCGGAGTGGGAGTCTGCGGGAGCACCGATGGGGGAAGATTGACTGGCATACCGGGGACCCTCCGGGTCACCATGCTTGGCTGGCGCTGCTAGGGACGGCTCTGGTGCCAGCCGTGGGCATGCAGCACATATTCTGAGACTTCCGACCTGTCTGGCAGCCACCCATGAAGAGTTCGTCATAGTGGGCTGAATCGCTGAAGCGGCTAGACGTGCCTGCCGAAGACGATATCAGAAAGGAGTATTGTATGAGTATCGCAGCAATTGGAGCCGCAACTCAAGCCGCCCAGATATCACAGGTGGTCTCCAGCAGTGTGGCGGCAACGCAACAGGCGCAAAATCAGAACGCCATGCTGCAGCAGGATACGGCTTCCATCAGTGAAGCAGGTCGTGCTGCTGTCTCGCACGACGGGGATGGCGACGGCCACTAGGCCGGTCAACCGGATACAACTCCAGGCTTGCCAGCTGCATGCGTCCGCTCCGGGGCGCGTCGGCTGGCATTTTTTTCAGGGGCAGTGGGCAGGTTTGCCCGCGCAGGAAAGCATCGGGCGCACCCGGCGGTCTACAATCATCCAGACGGAAATTGCCCTGAAAAATCATCGCTGGAGTGGAGTGCGCATCGGTGTCGTCCATCGCAGATAAATCGATTCTGGATTCACGTCCGGAAGTCCATGCCCGGATTGCAACGCACGCGGCAGGTCCCGGCGGTTCGCTGCCCATTACGGCAGAAATGCTGCTCACGCAGCCATCCGGCAATCTCTTCGGGCTCAGCCAGAGCGCCGGCATGGGGTGGGAGCCATCCCGCCTGCTCGATCCTGAGTTTCTGATCCTGAGCACCCACGGCGGATTGCGCGCCGAATCCGGAGAGCCGATTGCGCTGGGGCTGCACACCGGCCACTGGGAGGTGGGTCTGCTGGTGGCTGAGGCAGCCCGGTCGCTGCGTCAGCATCGGGCCATCCCCTTTGCCGCTGCCTGCACGGACCCCTGCGACGGACGGACGCAGGGCACACCGGGCATGATGGACTCGCTGCCCTTTCGCAACGATGCGGCCATGGTGCTGCGCCGGCTGATGCGTTCGCTGCCCACCCGCCGCGGCGTGATGGGCGTGGCCACCTGCGACAAGGGACTGCCTGCGATGATGATGGCCCTGGCCTCCAGCGGACGATATCCGGCGATTCTGGTTCCCGGCGGGGTCACGCTGCTGCCGGAGTCCGGCGAGGACGCCGGAAAGGTGCAGACGATTGGCGCACGCTTTGCGCAGGGGCAGATTTCGCTGGAGACTGCGGCGGAGATGGGCTGCCGTGCCTGCGCTTCGCCCGGTGGAGGATGCCAGTTCCTGGGCACCGCTGCCACGGCGCAGGTGGTGGCCGAGGCCATGGGGATGAGCCTGCCGCATGCCGCGCTGGCTCCCTCGGGGCACGCGATCTGGCTGGATGCAGCGGCACGGTCTGCGCTGGCTCTGCTCCGTATGCACCAGCAGGGCATGGGCATGCAGGATGTGCTGACCGATGCCGCTGTGCGGAATGCGATGGTTGTGCATGCCGCCTTTGGCGGCTCCACCAATCTGCTGCTGCATATTCCGGCGATTGCCTTTTCGGCCGGATTGCGCCGGCCATCCAGAGAGGACTGGACGGCTGTGAATCGTGCCGTGCCGCGCCTGGTGGATGCCCTGCCCAATGGGCCGAAAAACTTCGCCACGGTGCAGGTCTTCCTGGCAGGCGGTGTGCCGGAGGTGATGCTGCATCTGCGCGCTGCCGGGCTGCTGGACACCACGGTCAGGACGGTGAGCGGATTGACGCTGGATGCCGTGCTGGACTGGTGGCAGCAGAGCGAACGAAGAACTGCGCTGCGCCGGCATCTGCAGCAGAGCGATGGCATTGATCCCGATGCCGTGATTCACTCTCCGGATGCGGCCCGTGCTGCCGGCCTGAGCTCAACGGTCTGCTTCCCGACGGGAAACCTGGCGCCGGAGGGATCCGTCATCAAGTGCACGGCCATCGATCCCACGCTCGTCGATGCCGACAATGTCTATCGTCACACCGGTCCTGCCCGGGTCTTTGTCACCGAAGAGGCTGCCATCGAAGCCATCAAGACCGGTCGCATCGGCCAGGGCGATGTGATCGTGCTCGTCTGCGGAGGGCCGCTAGGTGCCGGCATGCAGGAGATTTATCAGATCACCTCGGCGCTGCGTCAGCTTCCGCACTGCCGCCACGTGGCCGTGCTGACCGATGCCCGCTTCAGCGGCGTTTCCACCGGAGCCTGCATTGGCCATGTGAGCCCGGAGGCGCTTGCCGGTGGACCGATTGGCCGGGTGCAGGACGGTGACACGATCCGCATTGTGATTGATCGCAACCAGCTCAGCGGGACGGTGGATCTGATTCCGGCAGATGCGGAGGGTTCGGCGGAAGCCCTGCTGGCGGCCAGACCGCCGCGAACCGATCTGCAGCCGCATCCGGAGCTGCCGGAGGACACCCGGCTGTGGGCGGCGCTGGTTACGGCCTCCGGCGGCGTGTGGGGCGGATGCGTCTATGACACGCAGGCGATTACCGAACGCATGGCAGCAGGGAATTCCACGATCTTGAAGGCAACAGGCAAAGGAGCATCATGAAACTCTGGAACACGCGCAAGGGACTGTTTCTTACCGTCGGGCAGAAGGTGTATCCGGTGCCGGAGCCCGGGCTGGATGCGCTGATCCGCATCGACGAGCTGCAGGAGTATCTGGAGTCCATCCTGCGGCAGGGAAGTGTGGACGAGCAGCTGGAGATGGAAGACCTGCTGGCTCCGATTGAAAACCAGGAGGTATGGGCTGCCGGCGTCACCTACTATCGCAGCCGCGATGCCCGCATGGAGGAGTCGCGCGAGGCCGGTGGCGGCAGCTTCTATGATCGCGTCTACACGGCAGAGCGCCCGGAGCTGTTTTTCAAGGCGACGGCCAGCCGCGTCGTGGGGCCCGGCCAGCCGGTGCGCATTCGTCGCGATGCGAACTGGTCTGTTCCGGAGCCGGAGTGGACGCTGCTGATCAATCCTCGCGGACAGATCATCGGCTGCACGATTGGCAATGACATGAGCTCGCGGGACATTGAAGGCGAGAACCCGCTCTACCTGCCGCAGGCAAAGGTCTATCAGGGAAGCTGCGCCCTGGGACCATCGATTCTGCTCACTCCCGAGCCGCTGCCGGCCTCCACGCGGATCGACCTTGGGGTGGAGCGCGGCGGGGAGATCGTCTTTGCCGGAAGCACTTCGCTGGCCGAGCTGCGCCGGTCACCGGCCTCGCTGGTGGAGTATCTCTTCCGGGAAAATCTCTTCCCGAATGGCGTCTTCCTGATGACAGGAACCGGCATCGTGCCTGCCGACGACTTTACGCTGCTGCATGGGGATGTGGTGCGGATTCGCATCGAAGGCCTGGGCGAGCTGGCCAATCCGGTGCAGTGCGGCTGAGGGCTATCTGCCGGCAGGCGGCGGTGCCGTGCTCTCGCGCAGGACGAGCTTGGTGCTGACGATGTAGTTCGGCTTGGAGGCGGAGCTCTCGTTGGGTTCTGCCTGCTGGTAGAGCGCCTCGAATGCGGCCCGTCCCAGCGCGTGCCGTGACAGCCCGATGGTGGTCAGCGGCGGCAGCGTGTATTGGGTGAAGGCGATATCGTCCAGCCCAACGACGGACAGCTCCTCCGGAACGCTGAGCTTGGCCTGGTGCGCGGCGTGGAGGACGCCGATGGCGGTCATGTCATTGGAGCAGACGACGGCGGTGGGCCGGTTCTTGAGGCGCAGCAGCTGCTGCATCCCTCGGACGCCGCCATTCAGGGTATGATCGGCCTCCACGATCCAGTCCGGACCAATCTTCAGTCCGCAGGCAGCCGTGGAGTCTTGAAAGCAGTGCAGGCGCGTGCCGGCAGAGTGGAGCGTGTGCGGACCGGCCAGGTAGCCGATTTTGCGGTGTCCCAGCGCGACCAGATGCTCCACCGCCTCGCGGATGCCGGTGGCATAGTCAATCGCAAGCGTGCGCACCTGGGGATTATCCACCTGAAACTCAGCCAGCACCATCGGAATGCCATGCATTGCCAGCTGATCCAGTACGGACTCTTCGCTGCCGAAGGTGAGTACGGCCACGCCCTCCACCTTGCGCTCCAGCATGCGCCGCACAATGCGCTCAATCTGGGCGGCATTTTCGATCTTTCCGGTGCTCACCAGGACCTCATAGCCCTGCGCGACGGCAAACTCCTCGAAGCTGGCAATCAGCTCCGGAAAGAAGGGATTGGTGATGTCCTCGACGATGATGCCCACGATGCGGCTGCGACCCGAGACCAGGCTGCGCGCATGGGTGTTGGGAAAGTAATTCAGCTGTTCGATCGCCTGCCAGACGCGCTTGGAAAGTTTGTCGCTGACGGCCGAGGATCCATTGATGGTCCGCGAGACCGTGGCAATGGAGACGCGTGCCAGCGAGGCGACAGTGCGGATGTCGGGCTTTTCCCTGGCGACAGTTCGAACGCTTCGAGGACTCACCCGGCAATCGTAACCGTTTCCAGCAGTTTCGCGCTACTGAAATTGCTTTCGTCTGTCGGTGGCAAAGCATTCTTCGCCGCGCGCCGCGGCTCACAGGCAAGGAAAATCCCTGCATGCGCGGGAGGCATGCAGGGAGCGAATGGTTGCCGCTGGAAGCGGGTTCTGCCTCAGGCCGTGGTCTTGGAGCAGAGCTCGTCAAAGGCGCGGGCCAGCTCGCCGGCAATCTGCGGAGCGGTGGCTGCTTCAATCACGTAGCGCTGCATCAGGTAGACCAGCTTTCCATCGCGCAGGATGGCAATGGCGGGCGAGGTGGGCGGATGGCCTTCAAAGTAGGAGCGGGCGCGTTCGGTCGCTTCGCGGTCCTGGCCGGCAAAGACGGTGATCGAGCGATCCGGAAGCGTGCCGTGTCCCAGTGCCAGTCGCACACCGGGGCGCATCTTTCCTGCTGCGCAACCGCAGATTGAGTTCACCACCACCATCGTCGTGCCAGGCTGCTGCAGCGCTGCATCCACTTCCTCTGCAGTGCGTGCCTCCTGAATGCCGGCGCGCGTGAGTTCCTCGCGCATCGGGATCACCATAATCTCTGGATACATCGTGCCTCCGGCGGAGAGAAATCTCCGTTATTTCCAGTGTACCGGGGGATGGCTCTCTGCGCCGCAGACTTCAGCTTCTTGCCGCAATCTGGTATAGCCTGACTGTAACGATGAACCCCACATCCGGCTTGCATCTGGAAGAAAATCGCCCGCTGGCACCGTTGACAACCCTTGGCCTGGGAGGTCCGGCGCGCTGGTCCGTTGCCGTCTCCTCGGAAGCCGAACTTGTGGAAGCGCTGGAGTGGGCCAAGGGCCGGCAATTGCCGGTGTTTGTGCTCGGCGGCGGCAGCAACCTCGTTGTCTCCGATGCGGGTTTTCCGGGGCTGGTGGTGCAGCCGGCACTGCGCGGCGTCTCCCGTTCCTTTCAGGGGGACCAGTGCATTCTGCGCGCCGCTGCAGGGGAATCCTGGGATGGCTTTGTGGCCGAAGCCGTGGCCATGGACTGCGCCGGAGTGGAATGCCTGGCTGGAATTCCCGGCACCGTGGGTGGCACGCCCGTGCAGAACGTGGGCGCCTACGGGCAGGAGGTGGCCGATACCATTCTGCGCGTGCGCGTGCTGGATCGCACCACACTCCAGTTTCATGAGCTGACGGCCGAAGAGTGCCGGTTTTCCTATCGCCAAAGCATCTTCAACACCACGGCTCGGGATCGCTATATCGTGACTGCCGTCGAATACGGTCTGCTGCCCGGCGGCGAGCCCTGCATCCGCTACGCCGATCTGGAGCGGGCCTTTGCCGGAAGCGCCAGGCCCACGCTGGCCGAGGTTGCCGACAAGGTGCGCGCCATTCGCCGCAGCAAGGGCATGCTGCTGGTCTCCGGCGATCCGGACACGAAGAGCGCGGGAAGTTTTTTTCGCAACCCGATCGTCTCTGCAGCGCAGCATGCCGCACTTGGCCGCCAACTGCACACCGAGCCGCCCTGCTACCCGGCATCCCCGGGATCGGTGAAGATTCCAGCTGCGTGGCTGCTGGAGCAGGCGGGATTTGTGCGCGGCTACCGCATGGGCCACGTGGGCATCTCCTCGCGCCATACGCTGGCGCTGATTCACTGCGGCAACGGCACCACGGCGGAGCTGCTGGCGCTGCGGGATCGCATTGTGGCCACCGTGGAGCAGCGATTCGCGATCCGGCTGGAGATGGAGCCCGTTCTGCTGGGCTTCTGACTTAGCCTTCCTGCTTCAACCTTGCTGCAGGCGGGCCAGCAGCCGTCTGCGCTCCTCGTCCAGCACTTCCATCGCAGGCCCCTGGGCCACGATGCGACCTTCCTGCATGCGGATGACCTCGGCCTGTGTGCGCAGAGCATCGGCGGCATCGTGCGTCACGAGAATGGTCTGGATGCCATGACTGCCGAGCCAGTCGAGCATCGCCGTCATGGCGCGATCCCGGGCTGCGGTATCCAGCGCGGAAAGCGGTTCGTCCAGCAGCAGCAGCTCCGGTCTGGGAGCCAGTGCGCGGGCCAGGGCGACGCGTTGCGCCTCGCCGCCGGAAAGCGTGGATGTGCGACGATCCGTCAGGGCTTCGGCTCCCACCAGTGCCAGCGACTCGGCAATGCGCTGCTCGCGGTCGGTTGCGCTCAGCGACTGCAGTCCGAAGGCAACATTGCGGGCAACCGACATTTGCGGAAACAGCGAAGCTCGCTGGCCGGCAAGGGTCATGCCGCGTTTGCCCGGGGGCAGTTGCAGTCGGCCGGTGGTATCAGTGAGCAGGCGACCATGCAGGCTCACGCGTCCCCGGTCGGGCCTGGCCAGTCCTGCCAGGATGCGCAGCAGCGTGCTTTTGCCTGCACCGGAGGGTCCGAAGACAACCGTGAGCGGAGCGGTCAGCCGACAGGCGGCCTGCAGATGAAAGCCTCCGGCGCGGGCATGGAGGTCCAGTTCAATCATGCGCGCCTGCCCTGGCTGGCCGCGCATAGAGCACCAGCAGCGCGGTGAGGGAAATCGCCAGCAGCGCCAGCGAAGTCTGATTCGCCGCCTGCTGGTTGAAGTCCTGAACCTGATCAAAGAGAACGATGGAGAGCGTCCGCGTGGCGCCGGGAATATCCCCGCCCAGCATCAGCACAACGCCAAACTCGCCCACCGTGTGCAGAAAACTCAGCAGCCCGGCGGTGAGCAGCGAGCGCCCCGCCAGCGGCAGCAGAATCTCTGTGGTGATGCGCAGCGGCCCGGCACCCAGCAGCCGTGCGGCATCGATCATCTCCTCGGGAACGGAGCTGAATCCTGCCACCAGCGGCTGGATGGCGAAGGGCATGCTGTAGAGCGCGGAGCCCACAACCAGCCCGGCAAAGGAAAAGGCCAGCGGATGGCCCAGCAGGGCAGCGATGGCGCGTCCAGGCACCGTGCGGTTGCCCAGCAGCACCAGCAGGTAATAGCCCAGCACCGTGGGCGGCAGCACCAGCGGCAGAGCAGCCACAGCCTGCGCCAGAGCCCGGATGCGCGAGCCGCTCAGCCGGATCCAGGCTGCGAAGGGAATGGCAATCAGAAGCAGAATCCCCATGGTGACCGTTGCCAGTCGGAGCGTGAGTCCAAGCGCCTGCCAGTCCATGGAGCTATCGTGCCTCTCGGGAGGATGTCGCCACCGCCTGCAGTCCGCTGCGGACAAGCTGCTGCTGCATGGCCGGGGTCAGCAGAAAATCCAGCAACTGCCGGGCGTGGGCAGACTCGGTGGCGTGAGCCAGCACGACGGCTCCCTGAGTGATCGCCGGGTAAAGCGGCTGCGGAACCACGACGAAGCTGCCGGCGGCGCGCAGTGCAGGGGTCATGGCCGCGGTCTGGGAGATCAATCCGGCGTCCGCATTGCCGGTTTCAGCAAACTCTGCCGCCTGCGCAATGTTGGCCGCGGTGACCAGTCTGGAGCGCAGGGCGGAAGCCAGTCCCATGCGGCTGAGAGCCGCCATGGCGGCACTTCCATAGGGCGCGCGGGCCGGGTCGGCAATGGCCAGCCGCTTCAGCTGCGGATCCCGCAGCAGGTCGAGCGTGGGGCGGGGCCAGCGCGAATCCTTGCGCGTGTACAGCACAAGCACACCGTGCGCATACGGTACCGGCCTGGAGGTGGTGCCGAGTCCGGCTGCGATCACCCGGGCCGGATATTGCATGTCGGCAGAAAGAAAGAGATCGAATGCCGCCCCGTTCAGGATCTGCGCCGTCAGTGCCGACGAGGATTCATAGGTGGCCGATGCCGGAATGCCTGTCTGCCGCGTGAATGCCTGAAGAACCGGCGGCAGCACCGGCTGCAGATCCGCAGCTGCGGCAATGCGGAGTGGCCGGCTGGACGTTTGCGCCCCTGCGCTCGAGCAAAGCAGGAGCAGCAGCGCCAGAAAGCATCCTGCCCCCTGCGCGAATCGTATGCGCAAAGGCTGCGAAAGGGTCTTTCCGTGGACCGGCACATGCATTCCGATTTTTCTCCGACTTTCCGGATGCCAAGAGGCTGCGCATTTCGTGCTGCTTGCTGGTAGGCTAACACTTAAGATGAGCGATAATCTGCATAAGCTCCGCTGTTTTGGCTGCGGCCAACTTATACACGGCGATCAGGCCGGACCTAACTTTCGATGTGCCGATTGCGGCGATTTATTTGAAGTCATCTATCCCGGATGGAACCAGACAGGCGGCACCGACCGCCCCAATGCCGGAGCGCTCAAGTGGCTCTGGCGCGAGCGCCGTCTCTCCCAGGAAACGCTGGATCAGTCCGGCGTATGGCGCTTTCGCGAGCTGTTGCCGATCCTGGACCGGCAGGAGAATGCCGTCACCCTGCGCGAAGGCAACACGCCGCTCTATGCGCTTCCCATTGCGGCCCGCGCCCTTGGGCTGGAGTCGCTCTTTGCCAAGCATCAGGGGATGAATCCGACCGGCTCCTTCAAGGACACCGGCATGACTTCGGCCCTGAGCGTGGCCCGTGAACGCGGCTTTACCTGGGTGGCCTGCGCCTCCACGGGAAACACCTCGGCTGCCATGGCCGCCTATGCGGCGCGCGCCGGTCTGCGCTCCCTCGTGCTGATTCCGCAGGGAAAGATTGCCTGGGGCAAACTCTCCCAGGCAATGGACTACGGTGCCGTCACCTGCCAGCTGGAAACAGACTTTGACGGCTGCGTCCGCGTGCTTTCGCACATTGTTCAGGAGGCACCGATCTACCTGCTGAACTCGGTCAATCCCTATCGTCTGGAGGGCCAGAAGACGCCAGCCCTAGAGATTGCCGAGGCCATGGACTGGAATGTCCCCGATCACATCCTTGTACCCGGCGGCAATCTGGCCAACAGCTCGGCGCTGGGCAAGGGCTTCCGCGAGATGAAGGAGCTGGGCCTCATTCACCGCCTGCCCCGCATCACCGTGATTCAAGCCGAAGGATCTGCTCCCCTGTCGCGAAGCTTTGCCGCAAACGGTGGCACAAGCCTGGAGCCGGTGGAGGCGCACACCCGCGCCACGGCAATTCGGATTGGAAACCCGGCAAGCTGGCGAAAGGCTGCCCAGGTGATCCATGAGACCGGCGGCTGGTGTCTGGACGTGACCGAAGGCGAGATTGCCGTGGCCAAAGCCGAGCTGGGACGCGAGGGCATAGGCTCGGAGCCTGCCTCGGCCGTCACCCTGGCCGGACTGCGCAAGCTGGTTGCCGATGGGCGCATCGGACGCTCGGAGTCGGTGGTGCTGCTGTTGACCGGCCACACGCTCAAGGACGCCGACTATACGATCGACTTCCATCGCGGTACGCTGCTGCAGCCGGAAGAAGCCGCCCCGGTGGCCGCTGCCATGGAGCCGCTGTGCCGCAATGCCATGTCCGTCGATGCCACGCCCCAGGCCGTGCTGGCAGCGCTGCGTTCGGTGGCCGAAATGCAGCCGGCAAGGGGCTAGGGCATGATGCCAGTGGAATCCTGCCATCTGCGTCTGCCCGCCACCTCGGCCAATCTGGGCGCGGCCTTTGACACGGCCGCCATTGCGCTGGATTTTGCGCTGGAAGTGGAGGCCCGTGCCGCCGGCGAGTTCTCCATGCAGGCCACGGGCCGGAATGTGGCCGAGTGCTCGCGGCTGGACGGCAACATGATCCTGGAAACCTACCAGGCCCTGCTGTTGCGCGAGGGCTGTCCCGTGGTTCCGCTTGCCGTGCGCATGCAGAATGGCATTCCGCTGGGCATGGGCTGTGGCTCCTCGGCTGCGGGACGGCTGGCGGCCATCTGTCTGGCCGCGCACTTTGGCCAGCTCGGCTGGTCCGGCGAGCGCATTCTGGCCGAGGCCGTCGCACTGGAAGGGCATCCGGATAATGCGGCTGCCTGCTGGATGGGCGGTCTGGTGGTGGCGGCCACGCCACTGGCAGCCACAGGGTCCCAGGCCGCCTGCCGCCTGCCGTCCGCTTCCATTGCACCTCCCCGAAACTGGTCGGCCATCGTCGCGATGCCCTCCCGTCCGCTGGCCACCAGCCAGGCACGGGCCGTGCTGCCGGAAACCTATTCCCGCGCCGATGTCGTCGCCAACCTGCAGGCAGCAGCGCTGCTGGCTCCGGCCTTTGCCGCGGCCAGTGCGGAGCTGCTTGCCGCGGCCACGCGCGATCGGTTGCACCAGCCCTTTCGTCGCGCCATCTGCCCGTTGCTGGAGCCGCTGCTTCCGCTGGTCGGCCACGCCGGCATTCTCTCGGTTACGCTCAGCGGCGCAGGCCCTTCGGTGCTTCTGATCCGCGAGTCCGGCTCAGCTCAGGCGATGGCCGCAGTCCAAACCGCACTTGCCCATGCCGGCTGGCAGCCGCAGGCAGATTTTGAACTGCTGGAGGCGGAATTTGCCAGTGCCGGCGCAGCGCAGCACTGGGAGCTGCGATCCCAGGCGAAGGCGGACCGGGGCAATACCGGAGATGGCCGGACTGGTCTAGTAACCGATTAGTAAATCCATGTGGTTACCATCTGCTCTTACTCAAGATTTCTTGCTATTCGGCACAAAACAACCTAAAGTGAAGCGCGTGGGCAGTTCTGGGGGAGGGCTGCTCTAGCGCCCGTGACCTGATAAGGTCCGGGCGCTTTCTCTTTGCCCGAAACCGGTTGTGTGCCGCGCTTGCGACCGGACCCCATCCTCGTGCATCGTATAGAAGGAAGTTGCGTTGACTCGCAGGACAGGGTTCGCGCACGAAGGAGAGATATGGCAAGCACAGCAGTACTGGAAGTCAGCGACGCTTCGTTTGAAACGGAAGTTCTTCAATCCGACAAGCCGGTTCTGGTCGATTTTTGGGCTGTATGGTGCGGTCCCTGCAAGATGATCGGGCCCATTGTGGATCAGGTTGCCGACTCCTATGCCGGCCGCCTGAAGGTGGCCAAGG
>JAJZGG010000115.1 GCA_021804965.1 Acidobacteriota bacterium | reverse complement strand
GCTTGTCGGTGGCGACGGCGGAGTCGGCCGTAATCACGTCGAGCGGTGCCATGGTGCCGATGGCGAGCTGCTTGCGGTCATCGGAGGCCACCTGTGTGCTCTGCTGCAGGGCGCGCTCCTTCGACTGCACATCCTCATAGGCTCCCACCAGCGCCCAGTAGATGTTCTCCACCTGGTTGACGGTGTAGAGGACCTGCTGGCGGAAGGCGGAGTCGGAGAGGCGACGATCGTAGATGGACTCCTGAATGAGGCGGCGATTGACCCACCACCCGGCTCCCTGCAGCAGATGCTGGGTGAGCTGGGCCTTGAAGACCGAGGTCAACTGCGGGCTGTACGGGAAGAACGGGTTGTCCGAGGTCACGCGGGAGTTGGTGAGCGTGACGGCAAGCTGCGAGCCCCAGAAGAAGCCCTGGTTGTAGCCGAAGTTGTACTGGTCGGTGTTCTGATTCAGAGCCGTCTTGCCACCGGAAAAGAGCAGGTTGGACTGGGGCTGATTGGCGCGCTCCAGCTGCACCGTGGCGGTCACGGTCGGGTCGATGTTTGGCTCAGGAAGCGGACCGGCGCCATCGGCAGACTGCGAGATGCCGCCGAAGCCGGTGGCTGCGCTGGCACCACTGCCGCCAGGACCACCGCCGGTGGCGGTCAGCGTCTGCGAAGCGCCGCCCAGCGTATTGGTGACCAGCGCCGTGGGTGCGCCGAGCAGGACGCCGCCGGCGCGAGCGCGCAGCACGTCCGTATCGGCAATATCGAGGTTATAGCGGGCGATGGCCAGATCGTAGTTGTTCTCGAGCGCCAGCGTAAGGGCATCGCTGAGGCTCAGGTAGATCTTGCCGCCCTTGAAGAGGTCGGTCAGGCGCACGGAGTTCATGAAGCTGGCGCGCGGCGCATGCACCGGAGCGTAGAGTCCGGGCAGATCGTTGTAGAAGGTGCGCGCCTTGCCGTAGTTGACGCTGGTGCTGCGCAGGAACAGCGGCACGGTGGGGACCGGCTTGGGAGCGGCCGGAAGATCGTTGTAGATCCTGTCGCCGGCAGTCGGCTTTGTGTTCTGCGCGAACAGGCTGGGCGGCATGGCCGTGGTGAGCCCGAGCAGCGCCACCGCAGTGGCGCGCAGCCGGTGGCTGCCCGAGGTTTTCCTGTTGCGCGTATTCCGGCCTGTTGCAAGACCTGCAGGCACTCGATCTGATTTGAACCAATCCATGCACTTCTCCCCGTTCCTTGGGTAAATACAAGCTGACACACTGCGGCTTTTCGCGCCGGAGGACTTACACATCAGACGCGGCAGACCCATGCTTGGACGCATTTTTCCGCCGGTAGCCGGATCGGGATGCTGCGCCTGCCTTGCCATGTCTACCACGCTATACGCGCCGCAGCCGGGATTCGTTCCCTGCGGCTTGGTTCCTTCCGGTGAGGGAGTTCCCTCGACCGGCTTTCCGGTGGCCATCCGGCAGAAGAGCATCGCCGGGGAAATGCAGGGCCGGTGAATCGGAAACCAGCGAATCGGAAATCCTGAGGATCACAATACGGACCCGGAAGATCCCGGCAGGCAGTAAGCCGAAACAGCGCAGACCGACGAAGCTGCGACTGCGTTGCGGGAGGGCTGCCGTGCAGAGTTCCCTCTCCATCATAAAATCAGGAAGTGCCCGGAAGATTGGCTGTCAGCAGAATTCCTGCGGGAAGATGCGCAGGGTCGGGAATGAAGGCAGAAACAGACACGGGGAACGGAGACGGGAAACGAGCGCGCATGGCGAACTGGAAACTCACGCTTGCCTATGACGGAACCGACTATCACGGCTGGCAGGTGCAGCCGGGACAGGTGACGGTGCAGGGCGAGCTGCAGTTGGCGCTGCAGCGCATTACGGGGGAGTCTCCGCTGCCGCAGGGCTCCGGGCGCACGGATGCCGGGGTGCATGCGCTGGGGCAGGTGGCGAGCTTTCCCCTGGCGGCGCCGATCCCGGCGGAGAATCTGCAGCGCGCGCTGAACCGGATTCTGCCGGCGTCGATTCGGGTGCTTTCCGCCTGTCCGGCTGCAGAGGAATTCCACGCGCGACACTCTGCGCGGGCCAAGACGTATGAGTATCGCATCGATCGCGGGACGCTGTGTTCGCCGTTTCGGGTGCGGTATGTGCATGCCTGCCGCTGGCCGCTGGAGCTGGCAGCGATGCAGGCTGCGGCGCAGACCGTGGTGGGCAGGCATGACTTCCGCTCCTTTGCTGCGAGCGATCCGGAGCTGCAGCAGCGGGAGCGCGGCCGGGGCGCGGATGTTCTGGATACGAGAAGCCAGGGCGCGGGCGGTGCCGATGCCGAGCCGGAGGACGGCGCGATGGTCGGGGCTGCGGCAGGGACGACGGTGCGGGAGATTTTTTCCAGCCAATGGGCGGAGGACGACGGGCATTTGCTGGTGTATCGTGTGCGCGGGAGCGGGTTTCTGCACCACATGGTGCGGAACCTGGTGGGAACGATGCTGGAGATTGGCCGGGGACAGTTTGCCCACGATGCGATGGGCGGGATTCTGGCGGCGAGGAGCCGGGCAGCGGCAGGACCGACGGCACCGGCCTGCGGATTGTTTTTGCACTCGGTGGAGTATGACGAAGCCGACGGTGCGCGGCCAGGGAATGCACAGCCACGGACGAAGGAGTTGCCATGAATCGCACGCGAAGACCGCGGCAAGGCACCAGCGTGGCCTATGCGCGCATAACCGGACTGGCGGAGCGTCGCGAGGTGCATGAGGCCTTTGGGTGGCTGCATCGGCAACACCGGCAACTGCTGCTGCAGCAGGCTGAGCTGGTGGCGATTCCCGCGCCGCCCTTTGCCGAGAATGCGCGGTCGCAGTGGCTGCTGGAGCGGTTCACGGCGATGGGGCTGGACGCGGTGAGCGTGGATGCGGTGGGCAACGTGATGGCACGCGTGCCGGGCAGCGGAGCCGATGCGGCCACCGGCGGCGTGGTGGTGCTTTCGGCGCATCTGGACACGGTTTTCCCGATGGAGACGCCGCTGCATCCGGTGGTGAGCGAGGATCGGCTGGAGGCTCCGGGAGCCTGCGACAATGCGACCGGCGTGATGGGAATGCTGGCACTGGCCGGAGCGCTGCTGGCTGGCGGCGTGGTGCCGGAGGCCGATCTTTGGCTGGTGGGCAATGTGGGCGAAGAAGGCGAAGGCGATCTGCGCGGGATGCGGCATCTGTATGCGCATGCGCCGTTTCGCGAGCGCATACGGAGCCATATTGTGCTGGATGGCGCCGGAGCCGAGTCTGTGGTGACGCAGGCGCTGGGAAGCAGGCGATTCCAGGTGAAGATCACCGGGCCGGGCGGCCACAGTTTTACGGATGCCGGGACGGCGAATCCGATTCTGGCGCTGAGCGAGGCGCTGACGCGCCTGGCACTGTCGGCGATGCCGGACGAGACCAGCCGCACGACCTTCAATGTGGGCACGCTGCATGGGGGCACGAGCGTGAACAGCATTCCGGAGCAGGCGACGGCAGCGATTGATTTTCGCTCGACCGATGCCACGGAACTGCTGCGGCTGGAGGTGGCACTGCATCGCGCCGTGGAGGATGCTGTGGATGCGGCCAATGCCACGGCACGGGAGAGCGCGCAGAGGCGGATGGTGGTGTTTGCACCGCTGCGGGCTGCCATTGAACAGATTGGCGACCGGCCAACGGGCGTACTGCCTGACAACGATGCGCTGATGGAGACACTGCGGGCGGTGGATCGGCATCTGCATCTGCAGACCGATCCGCGGCTGGGATCGACGGATGCCAACTGGCCGCTGTCGCTGGGCGTGCCGGCGATTTCACTGGGCGCAGGCGGGGAGGGTGGCGCTCCGCATACGCGCGCCGAGTGGTACTGCGCCACGAATCGCGAACTGGGGCTGAAGCGCGTGCTGCTGCTGACGCTGGCGATGCTGGAGCTGGCGGCGGCGGGGGATGGACGCGGGAGCGAGGATCATTCGCGGACGCGGGGATCCAGCCAGCGATAGGCCATGTCCGTCAGCAGATTGACGAGGACGTAGGTGAGCCCGATGCAGAGCAGTGCTCCCTGCACGAGTGCGTAGTCCCGCGCGGAGATGGCGGTGACGACCAGACGCCCGAGGCCGGGCCAGCTGAAGATGGTTTCAGTGACGATGGCACCGGCGAGCAGGGCTCCGAACTGGAGGCCGAGAACGGTGACGACGGGAATGAGGGCGTTGCGCAGGGCGTGGTGCCAGAGCACCCGCCACTGGCCGAGCCCCTTGGCACGCGCAGTGCGGACGTAGTCCTGATTCAGCTCCTCGAGCAGGGTGGAACGAATGACGCGGGTGAGGATGGCGGCAAGCGAAGCTCCCATGCCAAAGGCAGGCAGGATGAGGTAGGGCCAGTTGGCGGGCAGCAGCAGCGATCCCTCGCCTGCACCGGAGACCGGCAGCCAGCCGAGGCGGATGGAAAAGAAGAGAATGAGCAGCGGAGCCAGCGCGAAGGCGGGTGTGGAGAGTCCGGTGAGGCTGACGAGGCCGATGCACTGATCAATCCAGCGGCCGCGATGAACGGCGGCAAAAACTCCGGCAGGAAGCGCGAGCAGCACAGCAAAGGCAAGCGCGCAGACGGTGAGCGCCAGCGTGTAAGGGTAGCGCGTGAGGATCAGGTGCAGGACCGAGTCATGAAGGTGAATGGACTGGCCGAGATTGCCGCGCAGCACGTTGCGCCAGTAGTGGAGATACTGCGTCCAGAGCGGCTGGTCGAGGCCGTATTGATGGCGAAGGCGGGCCAGATCGGCGGCCGTGGCGCTGTCGCCGAGCATCTGCTGGATGGGGTCGCCGGGGACCAGGTGGATGAGCAGGAAGACGAGCGAAACCACCAGCCAGACGACGGGCAAGGCACTGAGCAGGCGCAGGAAGGCGGATTTCATGGCTGCCCTTACGATACACGCTGGCGGCAGGCGGGTTGGAGCGCGGCAGCCGAAGCGCCGGCGGAGGGAATCTGCGATGAGGAACAACTTTCCGCACGCGTCCGGGTTTGGGTGGGCAGGACCGTTGATGAGATTCGCCGGTAGTTCTTGATCCTGCAGTTTGCTGTATTCACGCTCAAACCAAGGAGATGATTGCCATGAAACACCTCACGATGTTTGCTGCTCTGCTGCTGGCTGCCTTGCCTCTGGGACAGGTTGCCCGTGCTTATTCTGATATGCCGAACAACTATGACGTGTCCATGGATGGACCCATCCCGCCGGAGCTGGCGCATCCGGGCAGGATCTTTGTGACCAATGGGAACTCGGATATTGCGCGGTTCTCCTACACGTTTACGGGAGATCCGGCGCGGGCCTACACGGAGTTTTACAAGGCGCTGGCGACGAGTGGCGATTATCAGCTGGTGGGGCAGCCGGATCAGGCAGATCTGGTGCTGGTGGTGAGCACATCGACCCGGCCGATGTTTGGCTATAACGGGGGCGATGCCTCGGCCAGCCAGCCCTGTCTGCGGATTCTGGTGATCGACCGGCGGACGGCGATTCCGATCTGGACCATGATTCAGCCAATCGACTTTGCGCTGTTCCACAAGAATCGCGACAAGGCCTTTGAACGCGCGATGCAGCGGCTGGTGGGCGAGTTTGAGGCCTTCACGAACACGGCTCCGCAGGCAGCTCCGCAAACAGCACCGCAGGCAGCGGGCAAGACGGGTGCCTGACGGGGGCTGATTCCGGCGCATTGCCGGAGTGGTGGCCCGGCATGCGTGGCACGCTGAGCGGATGGAAAAAGAGAATCGGCGGAAGCAGGGATGCTTCCGCCGATTCTGTTTGTGCCGCCCGAGCGACGGGCTACTGCGCGCTGGAGGGCATGGCGCGAATGAAGGTGATGAGCGCCTTCATGTCGGTCGGGTTCATGTTGGTGAGCGGCATGCCGCCCCGCTGCATGCGCGTGGTGTGATGCCGCAGCAGGCTTTCCAGCGTGTCGGCTGGCAGCAGCGATGCGGTTCCGGCCAGCGGCGGCGCAGCGACGGTTCCCTGCAGTCCATCGACGCCGTGGCAGGTTTCACAGCGATTCCGCTGGAAGATGCGCCGACCCTGCTGGGCCAGCGGCGGCAGAGCCGAGGCCTGCCACACCGGATGCGGAGCCGCTGCCGGCTGGGCTGCACCGGCGACGGCTGGAGCCGGGCTGTGGGCGGAGGGAGATCGGA
>JAJZGG010000041.1 GCA_021804965.1 Acidobacteriota bacterium | reverse complement strand
ATTCCGCCAGATCCCTCGGTACGCTTCCCTCGTCGGTCTCAATGTCCTCGTCGATCGAGACCATCTTGCCCGTCCGCCGTTTGCGCAGCCGCATCAGTGATTCATTGACCGCAATCCGCACCAGCCACGTATAAAACTTGCTGTTACCTTGAAACTGGTCCAGCTTCTCATACGCCTTCAGAAACGCATCCTGCATCACATCTTCCGCATCCTCGCGGTTCTGCGTAATGTGCTGCGCAATGCGAAAGATCTGCCGATCATACTTGCTGATCAGTTTCTCGAAAGCATGAACATCCCCGGCAACCGCGCTGGCAACCAGCGCAACGTCCGGGTGCGGTTCATTTCCTTCTGTAACTTGGATGGTCGCCATGTCGTATTGGTCGCGAAAGAATCGCTGCCTTTCGACGTCGTTTTCATGAGCTCAATGACAACGGCGTCACGCCCAGTGTATCGAATCCTGCCCCTCCATGCCGAACAGCCCTTCTGCGCTGGCCTTTGCCCAAAGCGGTTATGGGGTCGGATGATCTTCCTTTTTCGTAACCGGGTGGATACATTCCGGCACTCGGAAGCCGTCCGGCAGGGAAAACCGTCTTAGAGTGAGAGTATGGTTGCCGATCTTCCATCCCGAGCCGCCTGCCTGCCCTGCCTTGTTTTGCTGCTTGCCCTGGGCCTTGCCTTGCCGCCGGCTGCACATGCCCTGTCTCCGGCGCAGACCACCAGCTCCAGCGCACCCGAACCTACCCATTCGAAGAAGAAGCATTCCGCACATCGGGCTTCCAGCAGCCATGCGTCCACTGCCGGCCGATCGCGCCGCCATCGCCGTCATCGCGCCTCTGCCCGCCGCATCCAGCGCTATCATCAGGCCTTCGTTGCCTCCACGGAGCTGCGTCCCATGGCTGAGCAGCTGGTGGCCACCCGCACCCCGGTCGCCTTTGCCGCCATCACCGCCTACGCACGGCGACATCAGGGGGATGCAGCCGCCGCCGCGTGGCTGTCTCTGGGGTACGCCTATCTGCAGGAGGGCAAATTCACGGAAGCCGTCACCAGCCTGCAGTCCGCACGCAAGGCCAGTGACGCACTGGCGGACTACGATGAATTTCTCCAGGCCCGCGCTGAGCATCTGGCCGGCCACCAGCCACAGGCCGCCGCACTGCTCACCGGCTTTGCCGACCGCCATCCGGACAGCATCTTCGACGTGCAGGTGCCGGAGCTGCTAGCCCAGGTGCTGCTGGCCGAATCCAATCCTGCGGAAGCGGGGCGGGTTCTGGCTGCCGCGCCGGATTCCTCCGGCCGCCGCGGCTATCAGCTGGCTCAGGCGCAGGTGGCAGAGGCGCTGAACCACACCGAAGCTGCCGCGCAGCTCTATCGTCACGTCTTTGTCGCCTTTCCGCTCTCTGCAGAGGCCACCACGGCCCATGCCCGGCTGCAGGCGCTGGGCATGGAGTCCCTGCTTTCGGCTGCCGACCTGCGTCTGGTCGGGGACGCGCTCTATCGCTCCCATCGGTATGCCGAAGCTGCCGAGCAGTATCGGGCACTGGCGCGCCACGCCGATCTTGGCGCGGATGCGCTGGCCAGTGCGCGGGTGGCCGCTGCCGCCTGTGATCTGCATCTCAAGCGCCTGACGGAAGCTGAAGCCAAGGCGCTGCCGGTTGCCGGAGCGGACTCGGCCGCGCGCCGCATCGATCTGCTGCTGGAGCTGGACCGCAACCGCGGGGATGCAGCCGCCGTGCAGGATCGCATTGCGCAGTTGCAGGCGGATTTTCCCCGCAGTCCGTGGCTGGCGGAGGCGCTGTTTTCCGCCGGCAACATGAACCTGCTCAGCCGGGACTACCCCCATGCCATCACGGACTATGCGCAACTGGCAGAGACGTTTCCCGCCAGCGATCACGCCGCCGCCGCCCACTGGCGGGCCGGGTGGCTCAGCTATCGGCTGGGGCAAACGGCGCAGGCCGCGCAGTTTTTTGAGCAGCAGATTCGCCTCTATCCTGCTGCTGCAGAGACGGTGAGTGCGCTCTACTGGCGCGCCCGGCTGGAGGAGACTGCCGATCACCAGTCCTCGCTTGCCGCCGCACACTATCGTTCGCTCATCGAGCATTACACCCATTTCTTCTATGCCCAGATGGCCCGGCAGCGCCTTGCCGCGCTGGGCCAGCCCCTGCCGGCTTCGCTTGCCAGCTCCAGCCTGCGGTCGCCTGCCGCATCGGCAGCCACGGATAATCCGATTCCCGACGACGATCCGCATCTGCTGAAGGCCAGCCTGCTCATCAACGCCGGTCTTGGTGCCTACGTGCCGGAGGAGATTGCCGCCGTGCCGGACTCCAGCTCCTGGGGCGCTGTCGTGGAGGCTCGGCTTTACGCCTCCTATGGCGAAACCTTTCGTGCGCTGCGCCTGATGAAGCGCGCACTGCCCTCGGCGGCCTCGTCGCCAATCAGCGCCTTCCCGCTCGACGACTGGAGAATTCTCTTCCCGCAGCCCTACTGGTCCACCATCGTTGCCGAGTCAGCAAAGAACAACCTGGACCCCTATCTGGTGGCCTCGCTCATTCGCCAGGAGTCGGAGTTCAACCCCTCGGCGATCTCCGGCGCCAATGCCTTCGGACTCATGCAGCTGCTGCCGTCCGTCGGGCGCCAGATGGCCCGTGAAGAGGGCATCGGCCCCATCAGCTCGCGCCAGTTGCTGGACCCCATCCTGAACATCCGCCTGGGCACACGCTACCTGCGCCAGATTCTGGACCACTTCAACAACGTTCCGGAGTATGCGCTGGCCGCCTACAACGCCGGGGAAAACCGCGTCACCGACTGGCAGTCTGCCGGGCCCTACTCCGGTCTCGACGAGTTCGTCGAATCCATTCCCTTTTCCGAGACGCGCGGCTACGTGGAGGCCATCCTGCGCAACCGCGAAATCTACCATGACCTGGACACGGTCGCTCCTCGGCAGCCATCGCTTGCCCGTGCCGAGCTTCCGCTGGCTCGTCCCTCCTTCTAGCGCAGTCCGCTCGAACCCCATTCCGAACTGCCCTTGCCGAAGGGAGCCTGCGATTGTGGAGTTCGTACATCGGAAGATGACTGCGCACTGCCATTCCCTCTGACCTGGCCTCCGTTGCACAAAAACGCCTCCTGCCGGATGGCAGGAGGCGTTGACTGGAAGTTCGCTCTGCGGCTAGAAACTGTAGCGCAGCGAGAACTGCATCCTGCGGCCCTGGGTCAGCAGCGCCGTGTATTCGCCGTAGCTGGCCGGGCTGCCAAACGGGTTGTTCGAGACGCTGGCCGGATCAAAGCGTACCGAGTTCGTCGCGTTAAAGGTCTCCCAGTCAAACTTCACCTGCTGCCCGTGCGACAGATTGAAGACCTTGAACATTCCGGTGTCTATGGTGAAGTAGCCATCGCCGCGATAGTAGTTGCGTTCGCCTGTCTCCGCCGCATAGGGTGGCCGAACGTTCTTGATGGCCGTGGTCTGGCTGTGGAAGGCATTTGGCTGCCCGTTCAGGTCATGTCCATGTCCGCCGGAGGCAATCGGCCCCGTGGCCACGTTCCAGCTCTGGTCTGCCCAGTCCGTATTCCAGCCCAGCCCGTCGATGGAGCTGAAGGGCAGACCGCTGGTCCAGTGGGTGAGTGCCGTGATCGTCCAGCCACCGATCAGCGCATTCTCCCAACCACTGGCGCTGCTGGCAAACATCTTGCCTTTGCCAAAGGGCAGGTTCCCAATCACGTTGCCGGTAATCGCGTGCCGCACGTCAAAGTCCGACGGCCCACGATTGCCCTTTGGGTTATAGACGTTGATGATCTGGCTGAAGAAGCCCGAACCGCCATTGGACTGCCCGGTGATCTCCGAAGATGGTCCGCTGCGCTCGGCATCCGAGCCGAGATCGATCGATTTCGACAGCGTGTAGTAGAGATCGAACTGCAGTCCGTGCGCCTCCGGGTGATGCAGCGCCAGTTGCAGGCCGTGATAGCTACTGGTGCCCATCGAAGACCAGACGTACAGTGAGGAGTACTGAGGATCGAAGTACCGGTACAGCTCGTTGTTCGGCGTCAGATAGCCTGGGATCGCATCCAGCACAAACAGCGCCGAAGACTCATTGCCGCGGAATGGCTGATAGTTTTCGTAGGCCACCTGGGTCGAAGTCAATCCATTGCCAGCCAGCCAGGGGAACATATTTTCCCAGTAGGGAATTGGCTGGATGTTCGCAACGCTGGTGCCGGAATCCGTCGCCTGATCCAGCAGCTTCTCAGCAGCGAAATAATCCATCCCGCCCTTCGGATCCACCAGATTGTTGGGCGTGGCAATGTCGCGCATCTGCAGCAGGTGACGACCCAGTCGTCCGGTGTAGATCGCCTCCAGTGCAAACTGCTTGCCAAACTCATGCTGCACCGAAGCATTGAAGACATAGGAGTACGGAGTGGTCAGTCCCTGATCCACACCCCAGGACAGCGCCAGATCCGGTCCCGGTGTCACCGGCGTTGGTCCCGTTACGGAGATTGAGGGCACAATGCTGGTTGGCACCGTGGATGCGCTGGAGAAGCGCGGCGTCGTATCCACATACTGGCCCACGGGCGCGCGATCCGCTGTCGTCAATCCAAACGATCCCTGCTGATCAAACGAGTCCACGATGCCCTGTCCGAAGTGGTCATAGAACAGACCAAATCCGGCATGCACCGTTGTCGTCGGCGTGGGCGAATAGGCCACGGCCACTCGTGGTGCAAGGTCGAACTTGTCCATCGACCAGAAGCCGGGAGCGTTGTTCGCCTTGCCTCCAGCTGTGAAGCCAAAGTTGGGCTGGACCACCTGCCCCTTGCCCGCAGCATTCCAGCGATTGTCAAACCACTGGGTCATGTTGATGGTGGGCACAATCTCCTGCCCGTTTCGCTCATAGGGAACCTGCAGCAGCGTATGCCGCAGACCGTAGCTGATGGTGAGATTGGGCTTCACTTTCCAGCTGTCCTGCGCATAGTACTCCACCTCGTTGGTCAGGAAGTGGCGGCTTACCCATTGTCCCGCAGGCAGTGCCGTCAGCTGTCCATTGCTGTAGGAGTTGTTGTAGAACTCCGTTGCCGAGGTAATCAATCCGGTGATATCCGAGACAGCCGTATTGTAGGCGGCAGTAAAGCTCGAGGAGACGGACGGGAAGCCGAAACCTCCCGGATCCAGGCTCGCCGGTGGCTGCCCTTGCACAGAGGTGTTGGCAATGCCGCCCACGGCCAGGAATGTATAGGTCACAGATGCGCTTGGAAAGAGCGTGGCATCCGACTTGCGATTGTTGAAGATCAGTCTCCAGTTTCCGCCAAACTGAAAGTTGTGATTTCCCTTTGTCCAGGTCAGGTCATCCACAAAGTTATGCGTCGGCACCGAGATGATCTGTGAGGTAAATCCGGATGCTTTCAGCGTGGAGATTCCGCCAAAGGTGACATAGGGGCCATTGGTAACGCCATTGTTGGTGTAGCTCTGATGAACAAGTCCATAGCGGAAGTTATTCACCACGGACGGCGAGATGGTCCAGATGTCTCCTGCCGCCAGCCCCTTGGTGTTGTCGGTCAGCAAATAGGACGGGGGCTGACCGGGAAACTGCTCCGTTCCGCTGATGTGGTCTTCCTGATAGTTGCCGCGCAGAAAGAGGCGATGCCGTTCGCTGGGCGAGTAGTCCAGCTTCACGATGGTCGTATTGAAGTTCTGTGGCGAAGGCGACGCAAAGGTATAACCAAAGAGGTTGTAGCCATCGCTTGGGCTGGGACTGTTCGGCATCGGCAGCTGCGCATAGTAGGCCTCTGCTGCCGCATTCACACCGGGCCCCTGCGGGCAGGTTCCGTTGCCGGAGCAGTTCGGATCCATCGATGCAATCTGCTGCGGGTCCAATGTCTCGGTACCGCTCGACGTCACATAGGTCAGATTTCCATTGCGGAATCCAGCACCCGGCACGGATTGAGTAATCTGCTGGCTTTCAGCGGAGCGCTGTCCTTCGTAGGCAACAAAATAGAAGAGCTTGTCCTTCAGAATGGGTCCGCCCACCGAGCCGCCGAAGGTGTTGCGCAGATACTTGGGGGGGATATTCGGCAGGCCCTGCGAGATCTGCGCCTGCTTGTTGAACCAATCGTTGGCCACTGTATTCGTCGGACGATAGTACTCGTAGGCGCTGCCGTGCACGTGGTTGGTGCCGCTGCGCGTGACCAGCGAAACCTGCGCGCCGGAGGACCGGCCGGAATCCGCATTGGCATTCGTCGTCACCACGCGAAACTCCTCCACCGAGTCACGTGTGGAGCGCAGCACGCCGCTGAAGGCATAGCCCTTGTTCTGGTCGTTGTCGTCCACGCCATCCAGCGTCACGTTGCTCTGGTCGCTGCGTGCTCCATCCACGGCTCCGCTGCGGCTGTCGGTGTCCTGCTGTCCGGGCGTCTTGTCTCCCAGGAAGAGCACTCCTGCCTGCAAACTCAGCAGGTCCAGCACATCATTTCCTTCAAACGGCAAAGCCTGAATCTGCTGTGTGTCGAAGGGCGTACCCACGGTCGCATCGGTGGTATTCAGCACTTCAGCAGCGCCGCTCACCTCCACGGTATCCACACTGGCATTGACCGTCATCTTCACGTTGAGGGTGCGTGGCTGGTTGACCAGCAACTGCACCTTGAGCTTCTGCTCGCCAAATCCTGGAGCCTGAGCGTCAATCTGATATGTGCCCGGAGCAATCTGCTCAAAGTCATATTCGCCGTGGTCGTTGGTCACGCGTTTCGCGGCGTATCCGATCTGTGGCTCCGTCAGCGTTATCGTTGCTCCGGCAATCACAGCTCCGCTCGGATCGTTCAGCATCCCCTTCACAGCCGTTACTGCAGTTTGAGCCAGCAGGGAAGCCGGCATCAGGATTGCACCACTCAAGAGAATTGTCAGTTTGCGATACCACTTCATCCAGTGCAGCCTCCAGAAAGAAAATCGAGAAAAGGAAATATGGGAAGAGCAAAAATGAGTAGGGAATTCCGCCGCAGCCTTAGCCGCGCTTTTTGGATACACTTCCGGCGGGCATCCTCAGTGAAAGGATGCAGTTGCACTTCTGCGAGGGTTGTCGCCGAAGGCCTTGATGTTGGAATAGGAACTGCGGTGTGTGTAATGAGCGTTACACAACCACGGCAGTGGGTCTATAGGAATAAAGAATTCCGATGGTCGTCACAACTGCGGTTTATGTCACACCGCCAAAAGCCCTGTCGCAGGCGCAAAAAACTGAGCCCGAAAGCTCGGGCTCAGTGTCACCTCTCAGAAAATCCGGCTCCGATGGGAAAGCGTCGCATCCCGTTTTGCGATCGATTCCGAATCCTTTTCTCTGCTCCCAATAAAATCAGGGCTTGGGTGCATCGCACGGGATATCCGCCGTGTGGTCCCACTTGCGCTTTGCTTCGCATGCCTGCGTCGCCTGGAAAATTGCATTCGTCTTTGCGCTCAGCGCCTGGCTTGTGGGCGCAGTCGGCCAGATCGTGAAGTCCGCCATTGCCAGGCGACGCGGCACGCCATGCAGCGACTGCAATCCAGCCTCCAGTGCCAGCAGATCACCGTAGCTCAACTGCAGCCTGTGCTCCTGCGGATGATAGATCGTTCCAATCGGATAATCCTGAAACGGTGTGTTTGATTCTTCAATGTGATTCCCGAGTACATACGCCACCGGCTTGTCTGCAGCAAAAGCAATCAGACGTTCGGTGCTTGCCTGGAACTCGGCCAGATCATGCACATAGAGCCGTCCCGGATAAAGACTGTCTCCCGTCAGCAGGATTCCCGTTCTCCGGTCGTAGAGTGCCACGCTCACCACGTCGTGGCCGGGTATGGGAACAATCCTCTCCACGCGACCTCCCAGATCAATCTGACCAACATCCACCGGCCAGTGCGCGATGCCGAAGGCTTTCTGTTCTGCGGACTGTGTTGCCGCCACAAACTCAATCGGAATGGCCGGATCATGCAGCGCCTGCACCGCGGCATCGCCCCATGTATGGTCGTCATGCGAGTGCGAATGCATCACCACAAGTGGAATGCTGCTGCGGTGATTCCGCTCCAACCATGCATGCACCACATGCTGCAGCGTGGGCACCAGGTCCCCGTTTCTGGATCCTGTATCCCACAGCATCGCCTTGTCCCGGCCAAAAATCAGATACAAAAACGGCATCTCGAAATCTGTACATCCGGACTGCCGGAGAATGAAAAAATCCGGGTTGTACTCATGTACCTGCCACTGTGGCATCTCCATGCACTTCGGTCCTCCGGTGGACCAGTGCGACGGCAGCGAACCGCGCTCCAGATCGCCGCCATTGGGCTCGGGGAACTGTGCCCGGGCGGGACTGGTCAAGGCAATCGACAAGGCACTGCATACGAGAACCGTACCGAACAGGGCAGGGAATTTGTTCTTTCGCATTCATCCTCTCCTTGTTTGAATCACTGCATCCGATGACCAACTTGCACACAAAAACAATGCGTCCGCATGGGCTGCGGACGCAGAGTCAATCCGATTCGCTCAGGCCAGCAACTCGTGAATCACATTCCCGGAAACATCCGTCAGCCGATAGTCGCGTCCGCTGTAGCGATACGTGAGCTTCGTGTGGTCAATGCCAAGCTGATACAGAATCGTCGCATGAATATCGTGCACATGCACAGGATTCTCAATTGCCTTCCATCCGAAGTCATCGGTCTTGCCGTAGGTGAATCCACGCTTGAAGCCGCCACCGGCAATCCACATCGTAAAGCCATGCGGATTGTGGTCGCGTCCGTTGTGCGTCTGCCCGCCGTTGAAGCCGCTTCCCAGCTCCACAACGGGAGTTCTTCCAAACTCGCTGCCGGCCACAATGATGGTTTCGTCCAGCAACCCGCGCGTCTTCAAATCCTGGATCAGGGCGGCAAATGGTTGATCGGAATCCTTGGCTGTCTTGCGATGCATTTCAATGTCAAAGTGATGATCCCACGGATCACCCTTTGCGTAGTAAACCTGCACCACACGCACGCCGCGCTCAATCAGTCGCGCCGCCGTCAGGCATCCTTGCGCCGTGCTGCCTTCGCCATACATCTTGATCACAGCGGGACTTTCCTTGCGAATGTCAAAGACATCCGGAGCCTCGGTCTGCATCCGGTATGCCGTTTCCATTGAGCCAATGGTTGCTTCCAGCTGAGCGTCGTGCGCTCCATCGTCAGCAGAGCGCATGTTCATCTCGTCCAGCTGCTTCAGCACATCCAGTTCCTTGCGCTGCGTCTTCAGGTCAAAGCGGTCATTGTGTACATTGGCAATCAGCTTCTGCGGATCGAATCCCATCTTTTCCACGCGGTCGGAAACATACGTTCCCTGATGCATGGCTGGCAAAAAAGCCGATCCCCACAGCGGCGGTCCCACGGTGGTGGGCACGTCCGGACAAAGGACCACAAAGCCGGGTAGATTCCGATTTTCCGTGCCCAGACCATAGGTCATCCACGCACCCATGGAAGGCCGCCCGGCAAAATTGGCACCGGTATTCATCATCAGCAGGGCGGGCTCGTGATTCGGAATCTCCGTATAGACCGACTGCACAAAGCACATGTCATCCACGCATTTGCCCAGATGAGGGAAGATCTCGCTTACCCACTTTCCGCTTTGCCCATAGCGCTGGAAGTGGAAGGGGGACTGCATCAGCGAACCGGTCTTGCGCTCGTGCTGCAGTTCGCCGCCCGGCATGGGCTGCCCGTTGTACTTGGCCAGCATCGGCTTGTAGTCGAAGCTATCCACCTGCGAGAGTCCACCGTTCATGAAGAGGAAGATCACATGCTTGGCCTTGGGCTTCATCCCGGGAATCATCCAGCTCTTCTTGTCCTCTTCGGCGCGTGCAATCGTGTCGCCAAGCAGACTTGCCAGGGATAGCATGCCGAAGCCTGCTCCCATTCGGCACAGTGCTTCGCGCCGTGTCATCGGTTGCCCAGTTCTTGTTTCTCGCAGCATCGCTGTCTCCTTTATGCTTATGGCCGGGATTATGCCGCACCGCTCCTCGTGCCTCGCGCAGCCTTAGTCAACAAATAGAAATTCATTGGAACTCAGCAGTATCCTTGCAAACTGTTTCCATGCTGTGATGGGTTCTCCCACCACGGCATATCCGGCCTGCTCCGGTGTCGTATGCAGGAAGTCCAGTGCCAGTTTCATCTCCGCTTCGCTCGGCTTGCGTTGATACACATACTCGTACATGCGCATCACCTTCGCGCGTTCATCCGGTTCATTCTCCACGCGGTCGGCAAGCACTCCGGCCTGCTTGAAGATGAATGGATTATTCATGAAGTAGAGCTGCTGCAAGGGAACGTTGCTGGAGAATCGCTGCTCCGATGTAAAGCTCGGATTCGGAAAGTCAAAGACCTGCAGATAATTGTTCAGTCGGAAGCGACTCACCTTGCAGTAGACCGTGCGCACAGTGTTGTCCGCTCCAAACGGCTCCGACGGTCCCGAATCCTTCTTCCAATCCAGATCGCCGGCCACTTCCAATGCGGCATCCCGCAGTTGCTCGGCATCCAGCCGCTGGCGGCTGAAGTGGGAGTAGAGTCGGTTGGCCCCGTCCTTGTCGCGTGCTTCGGCAGATTCCTCAGCGCTCGTCTGATAGACCGCAGAGAGCAGAATCTCCCGCTGCAGCTTCTTGAGCGAATATCCCTCCTGCACAAAGTTGTAGGCAAGATAGTTCAGCAGCGGTTCATCGCTCGGTGCATCCCCCACCACGCCGAAGTTATCCGGCGAATTCACAATGCCCGCCCCAAAGTGCCACTTCCACACGCGGTTCACGATCACCCGCGCCGCCAGCGGACTGCGAACAATATCATTGGCCAGGTCGAGTCTTCCACTGCCATCGCGATACGGCGTGGGATCATTCGACGTGGTGAGCACCGCCAGAAAACGCCGCGCCACGGGAGCGCCCAGCGAATGTGGATTCCCTCGTACATTCAGTCGCACATCGATGGCTTTCTGCTTGTCAGCCATACCGTGGACATAGGGATAGTGGGCGGGATCCAGCTGCTTTTCCAGTGCGTCGATCTCCGCCTGTTCGCCTTCCATGTAGCTTTCAATCGCAGGTCCCAGACGGCTTTCCAGTTCCCATCCATGGAAGACCAGTACGCCGGGCTTGAAGTGCGTCTCCTGATCGCCGGCACGCGAGACAAAAATATCGGAGTACAGCTTGGCCTCGTCCACAGGAAGAGCCTTCAGTTCCAGTTGGCATCCTGGGCAGAACTGGTCAAAGATCTCAAACTCATTCGGCTTCGCATCCCGCACAAACCGGTGCTTGGGCACATTGTTTTTCACCCGGATGATCTCATTGGCGTCTTCAATTGCACGCTCCCGATCCCGGATGCCGAGCAGTGTCTTCTGGAATCCCTCGGCCAGAATCTTTGCCTGCGCTTCGCTGCCGCCATTGTCGGCAACCATGGCCTTCCAGTCCTTCAGATACGGATACTGCAAGGGACCGCCCAGATAGCTGGTCCATCGTCGCAGCACTTCAGTATCCAGTTTTGCCGCACCCGCTGCCTGCTCCACCGTTTTCTGCGGCTTGCCCATCACCTGCCATGCAGCTTCCATGTACTGCGCAGTCTGTGCAGCCAGCGCATCGGTCAGCGCGCGCGATGCAGCCTGCGTGTAGTCCTGCATTGCAATCTGCTTCTGTTCGAGCCTCTTTTCCGTTGCCTGCCACTCTGCTGTCTCTGCAGCCGAAGCTACCGGATACTCGCGATACGTGGAGCTGGCAAAGATACCCACCATGGCGTAGTAGTCCCGCTGGGTGATGGGGTCGTACTTGTGGTTATGGCAGCGCGCGCAGGCCACAGTCAGTCCCAGCAGCCCGCGGGAGACCGCATCCACTCGCTCATTGCGCTCATCGGCACGCCCCTGAATCGGCTCTGCCTGATCCCACACCCAGGGCCCGGCTCCCAGGTACGTCGTCGCTGTCAGATTTGCATCCCGCTGCTCAGCTGTCTTGGCTGGCAGCTGATCTCCTGCCAGCTGCATCCGCACAAACTGGTCATAGGGAATATCCTGATTGAACGCTGCAATCACCCAGTCCCGATACCGGTATGCGCCTTCAAAAGGCATATACCCACGCCCCTTCGGGTCCAGTCCTCGTACATCATCCTCGGAGTAGCGGGCCACATCCAGCCAGTGCCGTCCCCAACGCTGTCCATAGCGCGGAGAGGCCAGCAGCCTGTCCACCACCTTGGCCCACGCCTGCGGGCTGTGATCCTGCTCGAAGGCATTCACCTCCGCCAGCGTCGGGGGAATTCCCCACATATCCAGGGTTGCGCGACGAATCAGCGTGCGACGATCGGCTGGTGCTGCCGGATGCAGTCCTGCCTGCAGCATCTTCTCCAGCACGAACCGATCGATGGGAGTCTTGGCCCAGTGCGCCCACTTCGCATCATGAATCTGCGGCAGCGCCACCGGCTGCAGTGGCTGGAAGGACCAGAACCTGCGCTGCTCTGCCGTAATCACGCCCGTCGTGGCCGTGGAGGAAATCGTCATTCCCGGGGCGCTCTTTGGCCACACGGCACCGCGTCGCACCCACTCCTTCAAATCGGCAATCTGCTGCGCGGTCAGATGTCCGCCCTTGGGCATCTTCAGCGCGGTGGTCTGCTCCACTGCGGTAATCATCAGGCTCTTGTCCGGCTGTCCGGGGACCATTGCCGCACCGTGAAACCCACCCTTCAGCATGGCTTCGCGCGTGTTCAGTGCCAGTCCGCCGTTGTCGCCATCGGTGTGGCAGCTCAGGCATTTGTCCGCCAGGATGGGACGAACCCGATTCTCAAAGAAATCCGCATCGGAGATGGCACCGGGAGCCGGTTCGCTCACGCGCACCAGTCGTGCCGCAGCGGCAGAGTCGCCCGCTGCAGCGGAAGCGGGAACAGCAGCTTTGGCCGGGGAAGCGGACGCATTTGCTGCAGCGGCCACAGGCTCCGCATCGCCATCGTCATCCTGCATCTGCGGCAGATCCTTGCCCTTCGCGCCTGCCTGGATCCAGGCCACCAGCGTGGCCACCTGATCGTCGCTCAGTGCGTGCCGAGGTGGCATTTTCAGTGGTCCCAATCGACGAATCGCCTGCACCAGAAGGCTCGCATCGGCATTTCCCGCCACAATCGCCTTCCCGTGTCGGCCACCCTGCAGAATGGCGCTGTAGCTGTCCAGCCGCAGCCCTCCGGATGCAGAATCCGCATGGCAGCCATTGCACTGGTCATCCAGCAGCGGCTGCACCTTCTGCGTGTAGTACTCCACTGTTCCCGCCGAGGTTTGCGCACGCACGGCAGTCGTGGGGCCAAGCGAAAGCATGATCGCTGCTGTTGCCCCGGCCACCACCATCCCTGCTGTCGCGATTGTCTGCGTCTTCATTCGACCCCGTCTCCTCGTCGTGGCATCTGCTGCACGGAAGCGCCTGCTGTCAACTCAACCTCTCGAAATGCAAGCTGCTTCACATGCTCATGGAGCTGCTCAAATTCGCGCGTTCTGCGCCGCATCGCGAGCGGTTCTCCCGTGTGGGGAATCTGCATATCCAGCAGCACATTGCTCTCTGGTTCGCCTTCCACATGAGGACGCAGAACCAGCAGGCGCGTGGCCAGCAGCAGCGCCTCGCTGGTGTTGTGCGTCACGAACAGCACGGTTGGCCGCGTCTCCTGCCACACGTCCTTCAACTGCTGCTGCAGGCTTGCGCGTGTCGAGGGGTCCAGTGCGCTGAAGGCCTCATCCATCAGCAGCACCGGCGGCCGCATCAGCAGCGCCTGGGCAATGGCCACCCGCTGCTGCATTCCACCGGAAAGCTGCAGCGGATATTTGTTGAAGTCTGTACTCTTCAGGCCCATCCGCAGCAGCATCTGCATGGCCTCGGCGCGCAGCTCGCGGCGAATTCTCCAGAAGCGGGGCTGCAGCCGTCCCAACCATCCTGAGCATGCATTCTCCGGCCCGTACATCAGGTTCTGCATCACCGTCCGATCCGGAAACAAGGCGTACTTCTGCGGGACGTATCCGCAACGGGCATCAATGCGCCTGACCGGCTTCCCGTCCACAACCACGGCACCTTCGCTTGGAAACTCCTGCCCCAGCACCATGCGCAGCAGCGTGCTTTTTCCGCAGCCAGTCTCGCCCAGCACGGCCACAAATTCGCCGGCGCGAATCTCCACATTCAATCTCTGCAGCACGGTCCTGGTACCGCCGCCCTTCAGCGCATAGCGCACAGAGACATCGCGCAGTGCGATCTCCGTCTCTGTTGCGGCGCGCTTCGGCATCACGCGCTGCCTGCTGCGTCGTTCCGTCGCGGTCAGTACCATGGATGCAGCCTCCGGTTAAGAATGCGCAACGCGCCGTCGAGAACAAAGAGAAGCAGCGCCACCCACAGCAGATACGGCAGGATGATGTCCATTCCCATATGTCGCCGCATCAATGCGATCCGGTATGCCAGCCCGTCGGTGGAGGCAATCATCTCCCCGGCAAACAGAAACAGCGCCAGTGGCTTCAGATTCAACCGAACACTGTTCAGCACCTGCGGCAGAATCTGCTTCAGCACCACGCGATAGGCCACGTCCCAGTTGGACGATCGCAACGTGAACGCCTTCACCACCTGCTCCCTGGGCACGGCACGGGCCAGGTTATAGGTGTCCAGCAGCAGCGTGGGGCCCACCCCGATCACCATCAGCATGATCTTTGACCACTGATCGATTCCAAAGACGATGAAGAGAATTGGCAGCAGAGACAGCGCCACAATCTTGTCGAAGAAGAGGAAGAAGCGCAGGAACATGGACTCTGCCAGCGGAAACACAGCCATATGCAACCCCAGCAGAATCGCAGGCACCATCAGCAGCAGGCTGATGCCAAACCGCTTGGAGCTGGCCACCGTATCCTTCCACAGCATTCCGTGCGTGATCTTCTGCCAGGTGCTTGCGCCGTCGTCCAGCGGATCGTCTTCTTCCGGCTGCGACATCACTGCGCTGTGAACGCCCGCCATCAGCTGTGCTCCGGTAGGCATCACGCGGTCGTCGGGATTCTCCCGGTGCCGCGCAACGGAAACCTGCAGATAGAGCGCCACGCCCAGCGCAAACAGCACCCAGGAAAGCGTCTGGGTCCACACCCGCTTGGGACGCCCCTGAATATCGGCCAGCTCCATCCATCCGCTCATCGCGCTCATCGATTGCTCCTCACAGCTTGCCTGCCTGTGCCAGCTTCATGTAGGTATCGTCCACGCGCAGTCGCACGCGGTCGCGGCGCCCCTGCACGCTCCCATCCGGATAGCGAATCGCCACGTCATCGGCTGAGTGTGTGGATTCCCCCAGCAGGGCATGGCGAAAGCAGAACTGCCGCACCAGGTCCATCTTCTGCTTCAGCTCTGCGCTGTCGGCATACTGCACGGCCATCTGGGGCGTGGCAAACAGATGCGTCGTCTTCAGCTGGTCCTTGTAGGAGGCCACCGAATCCTCTGAGGCAGCCGCACTGCCGGCAATGGCAGCAGCGTTGCCGGCAGCCAGTTGCGCCACCGTCTCGTACCATGCTCCGGCAATCGCCTTGGCAAAGCGCGCACCCGAGCCATCCGGACGATTCAGCACCTCGGTGCGCACCACCAGCAGATCCAGAATCTCTCCCGGAATGCGCGAGGAATCAAACAGCGAGCGGACGCCATGATCCTGCGCCAGAATCTCGGAGACCAGCGGCTTCCACGTCACGGCCACCAGGTTCCCGCGATTGCCCAGATACGCACCCACCAGATCGGAGTCGCTGGTGTTCACCAGTCGCAGCCGTCCCGCCTGCGCGCCCAGACCATTCATCTCCATGGCGCGCTCCAGCAGATACTCGGAGACCGTCTTCTGCACCAGCAGAACGCGCTTGCCCGGCAGCTGCGCCAGCGTCAAACCGTTGCGCGCCAGCACGGCATCGTTTCCGTTCGAGTAGTCGCCCACGATCAGCGCTGTCGAATCCACGCCCGCCGCTGCCGGCATATCCAGCGCTTCCATGTTGGTCATCGTGCAGGCATCAATGTTCTTGCCCACAAAGGCATCCAGCGAGGCCGCATAGTCAAAGCGCTGCACCTTGATGACGACGCCGTACTTGTCCGCCCAGCGCTTCAGGATTCCAGACCGCGCCATGTAGAAATAGGGATTCCACCCCGCGTAAACAGACCAGCCCACCGTAAATGTTGGCGCAGCCTGTGCCGCCGGCGAAAGGGCACCACACAGCAGAACCGCAACAGTAGCAGCACACAGAACACGCGCCCATCCCGCCCCTGCAGCATGGTGCCGATCGTCCTGCAGGTCGGGATTGCCTCCTGTCAGGATCGACTCTCTGTTTCTGTCTGCGGTACTCCCACCCGGAAAAAACTGCTGCCAGCGCGCGAAATAGGACCTCATGGACTCAAGATACCCGCAGGTCAACTCCGCTCAGCCGCGTATCAATTTCATTGATGAGCAGCATAAGGAAAACCAGCCGTCAGGCTGGCTCCCATCCCTGCAGGCTCAAGCCGGAATCCCTCTGTCGCCCCAAGCGTATCGACAGCAGGGAATGATGAATACAGAATGGCGGATGCAGGGAGCCTGGGCGCTCCATTCCGGTGTAAGGATCAAAAGATCCCGAGCACAGCTTCCAATCAGGACTCCGGCACAGGAATCCGTGCCACCTTCGCGCCCATCAGGTAGGAGAGCCACACCGATCCCATCGCCACGCGGATGCTGTCTCCGCCTGCGCCGGTCCACTGCGCCGTCACCCGATTGGTCTGCGGATCGATGCGCGTGATCGGATACCCGAAGACCGTTGCCCATACCTTCCCTGCACCAAAGGCAATTTCCCCACCCAGCCCGGGTATCCCGGCGGCAATCGTCGCCAGCGACTTTCCCGTGCGGGCGTCAATGCGCGTCACCGTACCGTCGCCCTGGTTCAGCGTCCACAGGCTGCCTGCGCCATAGGTCAGGAAGCGCGGCATCCTGCCCGTCGGGGTTGATCCGGCCACGCTGTTCGTCTTGGGATCAACGCGAACCAGCGCATTGCCGCGGTTGCTCGTCACCCACACCATCCCGGCGGCAAACAGGGGATTGTAGGAGCCATCCGGCAGGGGAATGCGCGCCACGACCACCCCCTTCACGGGATCGATCCTGTCCAGCACCACTTTTTCAGGAACCGGCTGCCGCTTGCCTGCCTGCGCCGGCGGTGCCTCCCCGGCTGCACTCACCATCCACACGCTGCCGGCGCCCGTCGTCACCCCGCCTTCGGAGTCTGCCGGTACCGCCGCAACCTCGCGCCACGGCTTGCCGGTGATGGCATCCACCTCCACCAGCTTGTGCCCGCCACAGCTGGGAATCCACAGTCCGCCAAAGCCAATCGCCAGCCCGGAACACGGCCGCGAAACCGTGACCACATGGTCCACCTGGTTCGTCCTCGCATTCAGCCGCACCACATGGTCGGCGCTGGAGCTGGTCACCCACAGCCCATCGGGAGTCACCGCCATCCAATCCGGATGCCCGGCCACGGGAAACACGGCAGTCGGAACCAGCGCAGCCATCGGCCGTTGCACGCTGCTTACGCCGGTCTTGGCAGGGAATCCATCCTGCGCCCGCCCGGTCCATCCCCCGGCCAGCCCCATGCCCACTGCAATCAGGCTGCACCACACCCTGCTCCAGCTTCTGCTTCCTGTCCTCATCGGCCTGTCCTCCCACGCGTCAGATACTCACTGCCCACTTCCCCTGCAACCCGCATCTGCCTGGCAGCCCATGATTCCCGGGCAGCCCATAGTTACGATGCGCTGCCCGGGAACCCTGCTGCGTACTCCGCCCAAGGTTGCATGGCCCGTTTTCGGCTGCTCAAAATCCCGCTCACTCCGCGGTTCGTTTCACGTTCACGCCCTTGCGTCGCAGGGCCACCACCGCCGAGTGCGGCGTGCCCAGCGTAGCCACCTCCAGAAAGGCATGGGCCGCCCGCGTCAGCACCTTGTCCTTGCGATAGATCAGCGCAAGCTCCCGCTGCACCCGCATCCCGTCCACGCGAATCGTCTTCACCAGCCCAGCTTCCGCCTCGGGGCGCACATTCGACTCCGGAAGAAAGCCAATCCCCACCCCGGCCTGAATCAGCCGCTTCAGCAGCTCGCTTGACTCCAGCTCCATCGCCACCCGGGGGCGGACATCATGCGTGTGCAGAAAGTGATTGATCTTTTCCCGCAGCCGACCATGCTTCATCAGCAGCAGGGGATACTGCAGCATCACATCCAGCTTGACCGTGCTCCGGCTGGCCAGCGGGTGTATCCCGGGCACCACCAGCATCACGTCGTCCTTGAAGAGCGGCATGGCCTCCAGCCGCGTATCCTGAACCGGCGTTGAAACCACCCCAAAATCCACATCCCGGCTGATCACGGCCTCAATCGTCCGCGAGCGCTCGGCACGCACAATGCTCAGGTTCACGCGGTTGTACTGCTTCCGGAACTGGGCAAAGATTCCGGGCAGCAGATACAGACTCGCCGCCTCATTCGTACTCACGGAGAGTTCCCCACGCGGCGAGCGATAGAGCTCGCTGACCCCCGCCAGAATGTGGCTGTAGCACTGCAGGCAATGCTCGGCAAAGGGTTCAAAGAGCCGCCCGGCCGCCGTCAGAATCACCTTGCCGCCATCCCGGTCAAACAGCCGCGCACCCACCTCATTTTCCAGCGAGCGAATCTGAGCCGAGATCGCCGGCTGGGTCACACCCAGCTTCTCCGCGCAGCGCGAGAAGCTCTTCAATTGACAGATGAGTTGAAACGTCTTGAGTTGTTCAAAATCCAAAACTTACCCCCTCACAACGTACCGGTTTTCCACAGCTTTTCCCGCGCCACAACCTGCTTCAAGCAGGCTCCCTGATAAATCTTCCTTTTCCGCGTCATTCAATCTGCTTCTGTCCTCACTTTCCCGGCTCAATTTCCAAACTTCAGTGAGAAACTGACTCCAATCTATGCGGAAATTCTTCCTTTTTGTTCTCTATTCTCTGTTGGCCACTCCATTTCTTCCGGCAACCTCCGCACTTGCCTCTGCCATCGACGGCCCGGCCAACACCCCGGCACCTGCCACCAGGCTCACTGCCTGGGACTTTTCGCTGGTCCTGCCGGGCGGCAAGCTGCAGCCTCTGGCTGCCTATCGCGGCAAGGTTCTGCTCATCGTCAACCTGGCCAGCCAATCGATCTATGCCTCGCAGCTGACAGCCCTGGCCCAGCTCCAGAAGACGTATGCGGACAAGGGGCTGGTCATCCTTGGCATACCCTCGGCGGGCTTCGGCCATCAGGAGCTGACTGATCCAGCCGCCGTCGCCGCCTGGTACTCCAGGCAGAATCTCGGCTTTCCCGTCGCGGCCCCAGCTCAGCTTACCGGCGTGCATGCCATCCCCCTCGTGGACTTCCTGACCCACTCCACCGGAGCACCCGCCGGAGGGGATTTTCATTGGAATTACACCAAGTTCCTGCTTGACCGCTCCGGCCATCCCGTTCGCCGCTTTGAAGCCGATGAGGATCCGGCCAGTCCCGACTTTGCCGTTGCCATTGAAGGCCTTCTCGCCCAGCCGGTGCCAGCCGCGTCCTCCAAAACCGATCTCGCCGCCCGGCATCCTTCTGCCTCCCGCCACGCTTCCCGCCATGCCTCCCGTTAGCCTCTGGCCCGATAGGCGCGCCAGCCACCCAGCGCCGTAATCTCTTCGGCTCCCACCACGCCAGCCGGCTCGCAGAGAAATCCCTTCACCGTGGAGCCATCCTCCAGCAGAACCGTGCCCAAACCCAGCGGAGAGGGAATCGCCGCCAGAAAACTCCCCACCGTATCCTCCGGCATCGCCCAGACCTCCACCTCAATGCCCGGACCGTCAAACCCTGGCTCATAGACCAGCCCCGGCTTGGCCGGAATCGTTCCCTGCAGGGCATACAGCCGATATCCGGGCGCGGTTCGCACCGTCCGCATGCGTCGCGCCCGTCGTTCCGTCAGTTGCCAGTTCAGTGGCTGCCCGCTCAGGTGCGCGCCCACCACTGCCATCTCCATCACCCCTCGCAGGGGCGCAGCCTGGTCGATGGGCGTGGTCGCGCTCAGCCGGATGCCGGTGGCACCGATCGGCATCTCACTGCAAAGCACCCGATGCAGACGGTCGGCCATCCGAAGCAGGCCTTCATCGCAGCCCGACGAGCCAATCAGCGAAATCCCGCTGGGCCTGCCATCCCCGCGCAATCCCCCGGGAACCGCCACCGCAGCCATCTCCATCAGATTCACAAAGTTCGTATACCAGCCAAGCTGGCTGTTCCGCCGCACCGGCTCCTGGCGGATCTCCTCGATCGTAAAGACCGTCGGCGTCGTCGGCAGCAGCAGAAAGTCCAAGCGCCGCATCAGGGCATCGGCGTCGGCCTGCAGTTCGCGCAGCCGATACTGCCCGCGAAAGGCATCCACAGCCGTAAAACGCTCTCCGCCCAGCACGATCCCACGCACCGTCGGGTCCATCTCGGCTTCGTGCCCGGCGGCAAACTCCCCCACGGCAGCCGTCCGCTCCGCCACCCACGGGCCGTCATAGAGCAGCTTTGCCGCCTCGGCCAGAGGGCCATAGTCAAAGCTCACGGCTTCGCCCCCCAGCTGCTTCAGCCCATCCACCGCGCGGAAATAGGCAGCTTCCGCCTCACCATCCCCAAAGAACTCCAGCCGCTCCGGCACACCGAACCGGAACTCTTCGCTGACGGCCCACGGCGACGCACCTTCACCGGGGCGGGGAATTCGCGTCCGCAGAACCTCCAGAATCGTCGCCGCATCCCGGCAGGTCTGCGCAAAGACGCTCACGCAATCCAGGGACCGGCAGGCAGGCACCACCCCATGCGTACTCACCAGCCCCGGCGTCGGCTTCCAGCCCACAATCTGGTTCATCGCCGCAGGCACCCGGCCCGATCCCGCCGTATCCGTTCCCAGCGCAAAGCTCACCAGTCCGTGCGCCACCGCCACGGCAGAGCCGGAACTGGATCCGCCGGAGATGATCCCGGGCGCCACCGCACTTTCGCAGGCCCCATAGGGAGTGCGTGTACCCACCAGCCCGGTGGCGAACTGGTCCATATTCGTTTTGCCAATCAGAATCGCCCCGGCATCCAGCAGTCGCTGCACGGCCGTGGCAGTCTCCCGCGCCACATAGGCATAGGCGGGGCAGCCTGCCGTGGTCTCCATCCCTGCCACATCCATGTTGTCCTTCACGGCAAAGGGAATCCCAAACATGGGCTGATTCAGTGCTTGAGGATTCTCTTTGAATCGCTTGAATCGATTGATATTCTCTTCCAGAGAGATCAGCTCGATCCAGACCGGGTGCTTCTCCGGAATCCGGGCGTAGATCTCCTCAAGCACCTGCTCCGGCGTCCATTCTCCCCGGCTATATGCCGCTTGCAGCGCTCCAATTTCCAGCGGGATTGCCTTGCTCATTCGGCCTCCATAACCACCAGGCTTTGCCCGGCATGCACCAGCTTGCCGGCCGTGCAGCGAATCTCCCGCACCACCCCCGGCGTTGCCGCTGCGATCACAATCTCCGTCTTCATCGCATCCAGCACCACCACCCGCTCCCCGGCGGCCACGCGTTGGCCCACCGTAACAGCCACCTGAAAGACGCTCGCCGTCATCGGTGCATCCACGGTCTTCATACCCGGCGGAGTTTCGGGAGTGCCTTCGGAAGCCTCGTCCTCGTCCACCACGGCAGGCAGTTCGGCCACGCCCATCGCCCGCCACCGCTCGCGCTCTTCGTCAAAGGCCGCGCGCTGGCGTCGGCGGAAGTCTGCTGTCGAGTCCTGAATTGATTGAAGGAAGTCTTGATATTTCTTCAGGTTGAATGTGTTTTCCTCAATCTTTAGTTCATATCGACCATGCAGCAGGTCGCGCCGCATCTCCAGCAGTTCAGCAGCGGTCACCGGAAAGAAGCGGATCTGGTCAAAGTTGCGCAGCGCCCAGGGCCTGCCTGCGGCAAATGTCCTGGTCGAGCGGTAGGTGTTCCACACCGGGACCGTTCTGCCCACCAGTTGATATCCGCCCGGACCCTCCATGCCATACACGCACATGTAAGCTCCGCCAATCCCCACCGCATTCTCGGGAGTCCAGGTCCGCGCCGGGTTGTATTTCGTTGTCACCAGCCGGTGTCGCGGGTCCAGTGGAGTGGCCACCGGAGCGCCCAGATACACATCGCCTAGCCCCAGCACCAGATACTCAGCTTCGTGAACAATTCGATGCACATCAGCAATATCCGACAGACCGTTAATTCTTCGGATGAACTCAATATTGTCCGGGCACCAGGGGGCATCCGGACGCACGGACTGCATATACTTGGCCTGAGCCAGCCGCGTTGCCGGATCATCCCAGGAGAGCGGTAGGGAGACAATGCGCGAGGCCACGGTCGTCGAAGCTGCCATCTCCGAAGCCTGTACGGGCAGCTCCCGGTCAACCTTTTCCACAATCTCCAGCAGCCGCTCCCGGCTCAGTTGTTCGCTGGCATAGTGAATCTGCAGCGAGCGGACGCCCGGGGTCATCTCCACGATCCCCGGCACCTGCTCGGCGCGCAGAGCCTCCTCCAGCAGATGCACCCGGAAGCGCAGCTCCAGGTCCAGCACCCGTTCCCCATACTCGATCAGGAGATACTTGTCTCCGGCTGCCCGGCAGACGCGATCCATCCCCCGATTGCCTCCGGTTCCGCTTCCCGGACTGCTGCCCGGCACGCGTTGCTGGCTCAGCACAGCCGGCTCGTCGGCATCGGGCATCTCGGGCAGTTGCGGCAGCTGCTGCATCCGGCCGCAAAGGTAGGCTTCCACCTCGCGCTCCAGCCTGGCGGCATCTGCCTGGCTCAGCCGGAGGAAGCGGACCGAATCCCCGGCCTTGAGCTGACCCAGCTTCCACAGCTCGGCCGCCACCACCACGCCCGGACACACAAACCCTCCCAGACTCGGCCCATCCGGACCCAGCAGGATCGGCATGTCTCCGGTAAAGTCAATCGAACCAATGGCGTAGGCGTTATCGTGCAAGTTCGACGGATGCAATCCCGCCTCGCCGCCATCGCGGCGTGCCCACTCCGGCCTGGGGCCAATCAGGCGCACTCCGGTCCGGTCGCTCTGGTAGTGCACCTTCCAGTCCGTCGCAAAGATCATGGCTACATCGGCATCGGTAAAGAACTCCGGAGCGGCATGGGGTCCGTACAGCACGCCGATCGTCCACTGCCTGCCATACTCGGGCACGGCGCCATACTCCAGTGCAGGCACTTCGGCTGCCGCACCCACATGCACCACGTCTCCGGCCCGCAGCGCCCGGCCGGCATGTCCACCGAAGCCGCCCAGCAGAAATGTGCTGCGGCTGCCGAGAAACTCCGTTCCTTCCCACCCCCCGCGCACGGCCAGGTAGGCGCGGGCACCGCCCTGTCGCGCCGCTCCCAGCCGAAGCACCTGTCCGGATTGCGCCGGGAATGCCTTCCATCGGGGTATGGGAACGCCGTCCAGCGTCGCTTCCATCTCCGCTCCGGTCAAGGCCAGCAACACATCGCCATCCAGCCGCACTGTGGCTCCGATGCTGGTCATCTCCAGCGCCGCCGTGCCTTCCGCATTGCCCACCAGTCGATTCGCCATCCGCATGGCCAGCGCATCCATGGGGCCGCTGGGCGGCACTCCCACCGGCCAGTAGCCCACCCGGCCCGGAGCGTCCTGAATCGTGGTCTGCGTCCCGCCTTCCAGCACCACCAGCGCCCGCCGATGGTAGTGGAAGCCGGCCAGGAAGGACGTCGTCATTGTTCCCGACCGGAAGCGTTCGCTGGCGGTCACCTGCCGGAGATAGCGCAGATTTGTCTCTGTACCTTCGATGGTCGTCTCTGCCAGCGCCGCCTCCAGCCGCTCCACAGCCTCGCTCCGGTCCTTCCCCGTCACAATCACCTTGGCCAGCATCGGGTCGTAGTACGGGGTCACCTCGCAGCCGGCCTCCACCCAGGACTCCACCCGCGCCCAGTCGGGAAACTGCACCGCGCTCAGCCTTCCCGGTGCCGGTCGAAAGCTATCCGCCGGGTCTTCCGCATAGAGCCGGGCCTGAATCGACCACCCCCCCGGCATCTGCTTCGGCATGGCCGTGCTCAGCCGCAGCTCTCCGGCAGCTTCCCGCACCATCCACTCCACCAGGTCAATCCCGGTCACTTCCTCCGTTACGCCATGCTCCACCTGCAGCCGCGTATTCACTTCCAGGAAGAAGAACGCTTCGCTTTCCGCATCCACCAGGAACTCGACGGTGCCGGCCGACTGGTATCCGACCGCGTTGCCCAGCTTCACTGCCGCTGCCATCAGCCCATCCCGTGTTTTCTGGTTTAGCCCCGGCGGCGGCGTCTCTTCCAGCACCTTCTGGTGCCGTCTTTGTGCGGAGCAGTCGCGTGCGCCCAGCGCCACCACCTGCTCGCCGTCGCCAAAGATCTGGACCTCCACGTGCCGCGCCCGCGCCACAAACTTTTCCAGAAAGACGCTGCCATCGCCGAAGCTGTTCTCGCTCAGCCGCACCACCGAGGCATACGCCGCCTCCAGATCGGTCCGGTTTGCGCAGACCCGCATCCCGATTCCGCCGCCACCGGCGGAGCTCTTCAGCATCACCGGGTACCCGATTGCTTCGGCGGCCGTCAGGGCTTCGTGGCAACTGGCCAGCACTCCGGTTCCCTGCAGCAGGGGAACGCCGCAGCGCTCGGCAATCTCGCGTGCCGTGTGCTTGCGGGCAAAGGCTTGCATCTGCGCCGCGCTTGGGCCAATGAACCGTATGCCGGCCGCCTGGCAGGCAGCCACAAAATCCTGATTCTCGCTCAGAAAGCCGTAGCCGGGATGGATCGCCTCCGCTCCCGTCTGCCGGGCCGCGGCCAGAATCCGCTCCATGTTCAGATAGCTTTCCGACGCCGCAGCAGGACCAATCCCCACCGCCTCATCGGCCTCCAGCACATGCCGTGCCGTCGCATCTGCCTCCGAGTAGACCGCCACCGAGCCGATGCCCATCCGCCGCAGTGTCCGCTCAATCCGGCACGCGATCGCCCCACGATTTGCAATCAGTACCTTACGGAACATCCGCCTCCCAGACCATCACCTCCACCGGCGTCGGGTCGTACCCGTTGCACGGGTTGTTCAGTTGCGGACAGTTGCTGATCACCATCAGCACATCCATCTCTGCCACCAGTTCCACATACTTGCCGGCCGCGGAAACTCCATCGGCAAACTGCAGCTCGCCTTCCGGCGTTACCGGCACGTTCATGAAAAAGTTGATGTTGCTGGTGATGTCGCGCTTGGTCAGCCCGTGCCATCCGGTCTGCAGCGCCTTCAGAAAGCTGTTCCGGCAGGCATGCATGTGTCCCAGATTCAGGTCATAGCGCACCCGGTTGCTCTCCGCCGAGCAGGCTCCGCCCAGCGTGTCGTGCCGTCCGCAGGTGTCGGCTGTAATCCGCAGCAGCACGTTCCCGCGCGAGGAGATCAGCCGCGTTCCTGCCGTCAGGTAGAGATTTCCCTGTTCCCGGATCGTATCCTGCGCGCTGTACCGGTCGGCCGTATCGGCAGCGTTATAAAAGAGCGTATCCACGGCCTGATTGCCCATCAGGTCCACGATCCGAACCGCCTCGCCCCGGGCAATCTCCAGCACAAGAGGGTCGCCTGCTGGCACCACTGTCCGCAATCTTGCCGTCTCCGGCCTGCGTTCGCTTGTCTTCATCGTTTCCATCGCCTGATCCTGCTGTCTGTGTTCCTGCTTCGCCCGCTGCTCACAGAAAGTACATCTCCGTCATCACAAACCCGCGCATATTCTCCGGGCACAGCCTGCGACAGGCATCATCCGGTCCCGCCATCGGAACCCGGCTCACCGTCAGCTCCACATCGCCCGGCTCGTAGCGTGAGCCCGCGGCCAGCGGATGCGGCGAGTTGTGCAGCAACACCAGCACATTCATCTCCGCCCGCAGTTCCACAAAGCTGCCCGCCGGCGAGTGCCCGGTCTCGTAGCGCAGCGCGCCGGAGTCCTCAACCACCACCTTGCTGAAGAAGTTCACCGTTGACTGCAGATCCCGTTCTCCCAGTCCATACTTGGCCAGTTCGATCACCATCCCGTCGCGCGCATTCTGGTACCACGCATTCCGGTGCTCCTGATAGCTGGTCTTGCCGTACTGCGCCTCCACCAGCGCCGCATTGTTCAGCCCTGCCAGCGGATCATGCCATCCCAGCGAATCCTCCGTGATCGAGCAGAGCACCCGGCCCATATCGCTGAAGAGCACATTGCCGCCACCCAGCTTCGCCGTGTGCTGCGCCTTCAACGTATCCGGCACGTTCAACCGCTCGGCCGGATTTTCGAAGTTCAGCAGGTACGCCGCCACATTTCCGCCGCCGGCCACGTCCACCATGCGCAGCGCTGTTCCCCGCTTCAGCACATGCGACCACGCAGCCCCACCCGGTAAAACGCTTGTAAACAATACTGATCCATCCATGAATACACGTCCCCCATTGACGCTGCACGAAGGCTCCGCAGCGCGGTTTCCTCACTTGGCTCCAGCCCGGACGCATCTTCCTCGGTTGCCTTGGACCTGTGCCTCTCAGAGACTCATCTCCTGCGAACTGCCGATTGGAATTGCGCTGCTGGAACTGCGATTGGCTCGACTGGCCGGGGCATATGCCAAAGGATCGTGTATCCGATACACGTCTCCTGCTGCCCGTTGCCGGTAGATCG
>JAJZGG010000040.1 GCA_021804965.1 Acidobacteriota bacterium | reverse complement strand
TGTCACTCCTCACTCCTTGACCTGGGCAAAATGGCCTCCCGTCGCCACCACCCCAGAAGTGGGAACAGGCCCTACAAGCTCACAGTTCGCGCGCCAGCCATTCCGGAGCCAGTCGCAACTCGGCTCCCGCCGGAACGCGCAACGTTGTGGTCACGATCGAATAGACAACGCTCGGCCCGGCCTGTCTGGGTTTCGTCTGCCCGGATTTCTCTTGTTCGGAATAGACGAGTCCGGATTCAACTTGTCCCGACCGCACACTGGCAACATTCGTCATTGCATCTGGCTGCATCGCTGTGCGCTCTGCCCTTGCGCTCGCAACATCCGCTCCACTCTCCAACGATTCGGCCATCACCGCCACCGTCCGGCTCGCCGTCCAGACGCCCTGCCCTGCCTCGGTCACGGAAATGGACGTCATCACCAGATAGACACTCTGCGCGCGGTCGCTCGCGGCCAGCAACGGATGCTCCGCCCTGCGATGAGCTGCATCTGCCCGACCCGTGCCAACTCCACTGGCACGCTCATGCCAGGCAACCATCTCCGCCCAATCGCCGGTATGCGGAATCCGCTGGGTCAACGTATCCCGCTCCGCCAGGGAAGGCTGAACCCGCGCCGCGATCCGGCGCAGCTTCGGCGTCGCCGCAGCCGTCTGCTGCTGCACTGCCGCCCTGCCTGCCGTCTTGCCTTCCCCGTTCGATGCGGTCATGCTTTCTGCGGTATCGAGACGCAGCGCAGCCATCTGCCGCGCACCGGACGCACTCGCTGCACCGTGCATCGGTGCGAAGCGGATGGGCGGCAGCAGATGCACCGCCATGCCCACCATCGCCGTGCTGCCCGCAGTCAGGCATATGGCCAGAACCGTGGCCACGCGGCGGGAGAGTTGCGGCAGCGGGCGCACAATCCGATCAATGCGCCGCGCCAGCTCCGAGCGGGAGCGGATTGCGCCAAATGGCACCGACAGCGCAGCCGTTTCCATCGCTCCGGCAGCCACATCCACCAGGCTGGTGGCATACTCGGCTGCCGGATGCGCCTGCAGCAGCACCCACTCATCGCAGGCATGCTCGCGTTCGCGACTCATCCACGCGTCCAGCAGATGCAGCCCCGGATGCAGCGGAAAGACCGCGCAGGCCAGCTTTTGCACCAGATTGGACCAGTGGTCGCCGCGCCGCAGATGGGCAAACTCATGCTCCAGAATCGCCGCCAGCCGCGACTCCGAAAGCTGCTCCGGAAGCTGTGCCGGCAGCAGCACCATGGGACGCAGCAAACCCGTCAGGCAGGGCACGCGCACCGCATGGCTCAGCGCCACCGGGCAGGGACTGCCCCCGGCCACCAGCCGCTGCAGCAGCGGCTCCGGCAGCAGCACAGCCTGACGACGAAGCCCATGCAGACGCACAAGCCCCAGCAGCAGCCGCAGCAGCAATACGGCAGAAACCAGCAGCCAGACAGCAGCAATCGCCAAGGCGCCGAACTCGGGAATCTGCCATCCCGCACCGGCAGCGGGCAGGGCAACTGCAGCCTGGCTCAGATGCGCAGGCCGCGCCATCCACGGCAGGGCCACAGACGGGAAAACCAGTGGCGAGAAAAACACCAGCGGCGCGGCAAGCACCAGCGCAAAGGCCGATGCCAGCACCCGAAAACGAAGCCGTGCGCTGATTCCACGCGACCACGGAGCAGCCTGCGACAACAGCACGGCCAGCGCAGGAACCACCACGCTGGCGGCCGCGCCCAGCAGCAGCAGCCGCGTCAACAGGTGCGGAGCCTGGGCAGCCATCACGGTCACTCCCTGCGCAATCTCTGCAGCCACGCCTGTCATCGCTTACTCCTCCGCCGCAGCACGACCCGCCGCGGCCTCTTCAATCACGCTGCGCAGGCGCTCCACCTCTTCCCGCGTCAGCGAGGAATCGCCCAGAAGTGATAACACCAGTTGCTCGCGGGAGTTGCCAAAAAATCGTGTCAGCAGCTGCTGCACCGCCGACTGTCCTGCCTCCTGCTCGGCGACCGATGGACGATACAGATAGGCACGCCCCACCTGCCGATGGGTCACATACCCCTTCTTTTCCAGTATGCGAATCGTCGTCAGAGCCGAGTTGTAGGCAATGGACTCGTCCTCCGGCAGTGCGGCCACCAGCTCCGCCACGCCAGACTCGCCGCGCCGCCAGAGAATCTTCATCAGGCGAAGCTCGGCCTCGGTCAGCGTTGTGGACTTTTTCGGTGGCATGGGCACCCTCCGGAATGCGGATTTCCGCAGTCTTCACCCCATAGGACGCATCAACTAAAGATTTAGTTAGCTGGCCGCCAGAAAAAATTTCCTCCCCAACATCCCGGCTTCCGGCTGGAAATACCCCGGGTCGCTCTCCGGGGGATTTCCAGCCATCCGTCAAACTTCCCTGCCGTCGATTCGCTGCCCTCTACCAGAGCAGCTTCAGCGCAAACTGCAGTTGCCGCGAAGTGGTCGAGGTGCTGGTAATCACTCCGGCCGTGGGAGACAGCCCCGCCGGCGTAAAGGTCACCAGATTCGGCGTATTGAAGTTGGCGCGATTCAACAGGTTAAAGAACTCTGCCCGAAACTGCGCCGACAGCCGGTCATGCACCGGAATCGCCTTGAACATCGAATAGTCCCAGGTGGCCAGTCCCGGACCGGTCATCGAGTCGCGGCGCAGGTTCCCATAGAATCCGCTGCCCGGCGGCGGTGCCAGCAGTGCCGAGGGATCGAACCACAGGGTCGGCTTGCCCAGAATCGGCGACCCGTGGAAATCGGGATTCGCAAACGGCCGTACCGGGTTGCGAATATCGCCATTGTTCGCCGGGTTGTAGCTGAGCTGCGGCGTAAACGGGAATCCCGACTGCAGGGTCACAATCGAGTGCACCGTCCAGCCGCTGACCATGGCGGAAAGCACAGGCGCAGGATGCGGCAGCCAATGCTGCCCGGTGCCAAAGGGCAGCTCATAGCTGCCGCTCAGCACGCCCACGTTCCGCACGTCAAAGGTCGCCGGACCCCAGTCATCGCGGATGCGAAATGGGTTGGAGACCAGACCCGGCGCATTGGCTGCAGCCGTCGCATTCAGCGAGTCGCCATCGTCCAGCGATTTGGACCAGGTATACACGGCGCGGAACTGTAGCCCGTGGCGCATGCGATGGTTCAGCTCCGCCTGCAATGCGTTATACGACGAGGTGCCCACGGAGAACCAGGCCCAGGCCGCACCCAGCGCCGGGTTGGCCAGCGGCGTATTGGCGGCAATGTAGTCGCTTCCTGCGGGCACCGCTGTCCCGGCCAGCTGCGCCGGGAAATTCGCCGGATACACCGCCGGGCACTGTGCCGAAGGACAACGGACCGGCGTCGGCTCATTGTCATCCAGGCTCACAATCTGGTGGTACCCATGGGAGCCAAGATACCCCAGCGTGAAGACCGTCTCCGGCGTCAGCTCGCGCTCAATGCGCAGCGAGTAGGAGATCAGCGTCGGCGTGCGCAGATCCGGCTGCACCCCTCCGGGCAGAACCCTGGCATTGGACGGAACCGGGGAAACCGGCAGCGGCAACGCAGACACGGGCAGATTGGCGATGCCGTAGGAGGGATTGAATGGCGCATTCTGGTCCATGCGGTAGCCCAGCGCGTCCTGCAGTTCGTTATAGATGCCAAAACCGGCATGGATCACCGTCTTCGCGTCCAGCGGCGACCAGGCAAGCCCAATGCGCGGCTGGAACAGCGCCTTGGCATGATTCGTCGTCAAGGCAGCGTTGCCAATGTGCGGCTGCGTCTGCAGAACGCCGTTCGAGAAGACAAAGGTGGAGGCGCGACCATGCGCCTCGTTCCAGCCGTTCGTGAACTCGTCCCGCAGCCCGGCGGTCAGCGTCAGATGCGCATTCACCCGGACCGTGTCCTGCACGTACCAGGCTCCCAGCAGCGAGCGCCAGTTCATCTCCGTCGGCGTCGGATCGTAGAGAAAGCTGCCCACCGTGCCCTTCAAAAACTGCTGGAGCCCGGTGAATGTCGCCTGACCGTACTGCGTCAGGGCCAGGTCCTCGTTCGATTGCAGCGCCTGCAGCCACACCCCCGCACTCAGGCTGTGGCGGCCCTTTTCGCCGACCAGCTTGTCTTCGTAGGTGTACAGGTTGCGATCGATATTCAGATTGCTGCCGGTATTGCTGCCCGCCAGGCTAAGCTGTGCCGCTGGATTGGCGGCCGAGCTGCCGCCCACCACGACGGTCCCCACCGGCTTGCCGGCCACAAAGCCGCCCACCGTTGCGGCCGGAGTGCCCGGCGTCGGCTCGCCGGTGTAGTAGTAGGCTCCGCGCGAGAACCCAAAACGAACCGTATTCAGCCACTCGGGCGAGAACAGATGCGCCTCCTCCGCGCTGGCCACCTGCTCCCGCAGCGACTCCAGATCCGTGCTGTAGAGATTGGAGCTGGTCGGGGTCAGGTCGTCGCTGTCGTCAATCGTGTACACGCCGGTCAGCCGATCCGCCGCAGAAAAGATCTGGTCAAAGCGCGCCGTGCCGTAATCATCGCGAATCGTCTGCAGCGGACTGCTGAAGGCCTCGGCAATGCCGCCAAAGTCCGGAGCACCGGCCGTCTGCACCGGCCACAGCGACAGTAGCGGCACCACCGCCGGCGCAACCCCCACGTTCACCATGCCATCGGCAGGGCACGGCGACGGCGCAGGCGAAACCAGTTTGCAGGGCAGCAGACCATTGCGTGCATTGTTGTCCGGCACCAGCGCAACCCCGGTCTGGTGCAGATGCTGCGTCAACCCTTCAAAGTTGGCAAAGAGAAAACTGCGGTCATGCCGGATGGGCCCACCCAGCGCCGCGCCAAACTGATTGCGCTGAAAGGGTGGTGCCGAACCCTTGTCAAAATAATTGGCCGCATCCAGCGCGTTGTTGCGCAGAAACTCATAGACCGAGCCATGAAAGCGGTTCGTTCCCCCGCGGGTCACAATCAGCACCTGGGCACCCGGCCGCTTGCCATACTCGGCGCCATAGCTGTCGCGCAGCACATTGAACTCGAGCACCGACTCCACGCCCAGCAGCTGCTGGCTGGTTCCGCCCGGCTGCATGTTGTTTTCTGCCGCGCCGGTAAACTCCACCCCGTTCAGCAGAAACAGGTTCTGCTGCGGCCGGTTGCCGGAGACGGAAAACGCATTGCCGACCGCCGAGTTGGTAATGCCCACCCCGCCAATCTTTTCAAAGGTAAAGTTGACGATCCCCGGATTCAGCATCAGCAGTTCGTCATAGCTCCGCCCGTTCAGCGGAAGATCCCGCACCTGCGCACTGCCCACCAGGCCGGAGATATCGGCCGTCGACAGGCTCACCGGCGAAGCATCGGCTCGAACCACCACCTGCTGGCGGCTGGCGCTGGGATGCAGCACCAACTGCACCTGCGCCTCCTGCCCCACAGCCAGCTGGATGCCCGTGCGCACAATGGTCGCAAATCCCCCTCGGGCCACCTGCAGCTGGTACCGGCCCACCGGCAGCGAAGGCACCCGAAACCGACCCGTCGCATCCGTCGTCAGGCTGCGCTCCAGCCCCGTATCCAGGCTGCGAACCGTAATGGCCGCAGCAGCAATCCGCGCCCCGGAGCTATCGGCCACCACGCCCGACAGCGAGGCCTGCGCCCGCGCCCGCGGCGCCAGCGAAACCAGCAGCAGCAAAAGCAGCAGCGACGGCATGCACCGCCGAAGCAACGCACTCCAGCTCACAGCCGGCAAACCAGACCGGAAATCTCGCACAGCGACCTCACGCAAATGGGGAAAGCATCCGACGCAACGCACCACGGCTCCCGCATGGAAATCGGGCAGCCGCAGCAAGGTGCAATGCCCTGAGCTTCTGGGGCTCCGGGTGGCACCGAGCACAAATATGAATTTATTTGTTTAGAATCGTTACGTCAAACGGATCGCAGGCTGGCCTGGAACGCAGCAGCGCCGCATGACACTCCCCTGCTGCCGGTTTCTGGCGCTGCAGGCAGGCTTCCGCCCGCGATCATTCGCTGTGCAAGTTTGGCTATCGATCAATCGTTGTCGAGGCGCTCAATCATCACGTCTGTCGACTTCACCAGCGCGGCCACACGCTCGCCCTTGGCCAGATGCAGTTCGCGCGCCGCATCCGCCGTGATGATCGCCATCATCTCGGCATGGCCCACGTTCAGCACCACCTCGGCCATCAGTCCTTCCACGCGCAGGCTGGTGATGGTGCCCACCAGCTGGTTGCGCCCGCTCACGCGCCGATAGCGGGCACGCGACTGCGGTACAGAGCGGCTGCCCTCGGCGGCCAGAAACGGCTTCAGATTCTCCTGGCTCAGGCGATGATGCCCGCCCGGGGTGCGCGTGGTCTGGATCTTTCCATCCAGAATCCACTTCTTCAGCGTCGGGTAACTGATGCCCAGCATGCGCGAGGCCTCACGCGGGGTAAAGAGCTGACTACGGTTTTCCATACCCCCCTGTTGTAGCACGTTCCCTGCACAATCGGCCTCCGGCTCCGCAGGACCACGGCGGCCAGTCCGCTACACCGGTCAGTCCTCCGCTTATTGCACCGTGACCGCCACCGTTACCGAGGTTGTGATCGCTGCATTCTGGCTGTCGGTGGCCGTCACCTGCACGTTGTAGCTTCCTGCCGTAATCAGCGACGACGAGCCGCCGCAGGCCGTCAGCGAGGAAGCTGCCGCGCCCATCAGCAGCAGGAGCAGAGACAGCCGGGCAAAAGCCCGCCGCCGCAGCCGGAAGAGCGGCAGCAGACCGCCCAGCAAGGCCAGCAGCGGCAGTGCCATGCCACCGGCCGTCACGCCGGACGGCAGCTTGACTCCCGCGCCCTAGATCAGCAGCAGCGGTTGCGCTGACCCGTTGGCCACCAGAGTCTCCGTTGCCGGATCCAGTCCACACTGCGGCGGATTCGGCACCGTGGTCGCCCCCACCAGTTTGCAGCTCAACTGCACCGTTCCGGCATAGCCGGAGAGCGAGGTCAGCGTCAGCGTATCGGAGGCCGTGGCATGGATGGAATTCAGCGAGACCGGCGGTGCCGTCAGCGAGAAGTTCGCCAGCCCATGGAAGACCAGCCCCGGCGAGGTCGACCCGGCGTAGTTCCCATCCCCGGAGTAGACCGCCGTCACCGTATTTGTGCCCGGCGGTGGGCTGCTCAGCGAAATGGAGGCCGATCCGGAGGCCAGCGCCGTGGAAGAGGCTGCCAGTCCGCCCAACGCAACCGATCCCAGCGTTGTGCTGCCAGCCATCAGCGTCACCGTACCGGTCGGTGCAACCCCCAGGCTGTCGCTGGTGAGCGCCATCGTAAAGGTGACCGGCGAGCCCGTGTAGGTGGTCGTCGAGCTGCTCAGACTGAGCGTGGTGGCCGCCGGAGCAACCGTGATCGGCGTCGCCGCACTGCTTGGATCAAAGCTGGCATCGCCGGAGTAGACGGCCGAAACCGTACTCGTCCCGGCAGGCAAAAGCCCCGGCGTCGTGGCCGCCGTTCCGGCAATGCCCAGCGGCTGGGTACCCAGCGGCTGGGTGCCAAAGGCAAAGGCCATCGTCCCGGTTGCGGCTCCATCCGGCTGCAGAACGCCGTTAACCGTTGGCGACCGGTTGCCATACGGTTCCGCCAAAAACTGCACCAGCGAGCCATACGGAACTGCGGCATTGTGGGATGCGGCTCCGGTGGCCGGATCGGTAACCGTCCAGCTCAGCAGCGTCGTGCTGGACTCCGGCGTCACCGACACCGTAACCGGCGCGGAGATGCTGCCTGCCAGTGTGGCCGCACCGCTGTAGCTGGCCACCAGCGGATAGCTGCCGCCGGGCAGCTGGTTCAGCGTCAACACTCCCGTGGACCCGTTGTCCACCAGCGGATAGACGCCCACCGCCACGCCCTGCGGCGTAAAGACCGGATTTGCGTTATCCGCATGCAGGGCCACGCTGCCGGTCGGTGTTGCCGGATTCGTGGGAATGCTGGCCCCTGCCGTCACGGCAACGGTCACGCTTACCGTCTGCCCATGCTCGATGCTGGCCGGCGTCACCGTCAGTTGCGTGGTGGTGGAGGCCAGCGGCACCGACGACCACGCAGAGACCAGTGCTCCCGCATCCACGCTGCCCAGTCCGCTGGCCGCATCCCAGCCTGCGGCTGCGTTATTGCCGGTCAGAAAATTCGATCCCATCGCATTCGCCTGGCAGTCGGGAGTCCCGCCCACGCAGGCTACGGCGTTGTTGCCGGTCGTCACGTCATGAAACACCGCCGGATGCGTCCGCGCCAGCGCATAGAGCACCGAGGCAGGCTGCCCCAGCCGCGTCCCGGTGGACTGGCGAACCAGCGCCAGAACGGCTGCCGCCGCTGCCGTTGCAGCCGAAGTTCCTCCAGCCGACATCAGGTGAAACTGGCCATTGGCATCCGGCTGGCAGTCGGTCACCGGATTGCCGGACGCATCCGTATCCTGATCGGTGCAGATGCCCCAGGCTGCAAAATCAAAGCCCGTGGAGGCAAAGAACGCCAGATCCGGCAGGTCGCGCAGCCCGTCAGGCGGCACACCCGGTGCCGACTGCCAATACGGCTTGGGATAACCGGCACCGCAGCCAGAGGCAGCCGCAGCTGTGGCGCAGGAGCTGCTGCCACCACCCCCTGCCAGAATCGACGCATACGGCGCGGGCAGCGCCAGATTCTGCGCCAGCGTGGTCGGCGGATAGGCCGTCGAGGACTCATTCCACGGAACCTCGGGAATATAGCCCAGCACCGACAGCCGCGAACCGGTCGCATTGGTTGCCGAAACATAATTCCCAAAGTTGGCCCCGCCACCGTCGGGCCCCGCCAGTGCGGCAAAATCCGTTCCCCCAACCGCCAGATCATACGGCGTCGAAGCCAGACCATTGACCGCCAGCCCGGACGAAGCCGCAGTCACCTGCGCCGGATCGTCGCAGCCTGCGCTGCCGGAGTCGCCCGCCGCCACCAGCACCGAGATTCCCTGTGCCGAAGCCTGCTCCCAGAGCGTGCTGTAGAAGGCATTGCCTGCCGCCCCCAGCATCGACTCGCAGGAGGCCGCGCTCACCACCAGCACATCCGCCAGATTGTCGTCCACGGCCCGCACCAGCGCCAGATTCAGCCCGGAGTCCACATTCGTATCCGCAGCCGTGTACAGCAGAATCCGCGCTCCCGGAGCCAGTCCCCCGGCGATCTCGGTGTCCAGATACGCCTGCACCGCGTTGGAGGTAATGCCCGGGTCGGCAGCGCCATCCAGGACCACCGTGGGCGGATTGGCGGCCAGCCCGAAGAGTGTGCGATAGTTTGCCACCTGCGTGGGATCGATGTTGGAGGTGGCGGCAATGGCAATCGTCGTGCCGCTGCCGTCCAGCGTGGCTCCCGTCCAGGCGGGATTCAGCGCAGCATTCGGCAGATCATACAGAGTGGCTGCATCCGCCGGGCCCAGAGCCAGAAAGTTGCCCGCCGTCGAACTCGTCGTATATTGCGGATGCACCTGCAGGGCGGCGGCATCAGGATGCGCATTGCGACCATTCCGGTCCAGGACCAGAGTGGGCCCGTGTTGCACGGCCGCATGCAGCCGCAGCGAACCGGGCACCAGCAGCCCGGAGACGACAGGTGCCAGGGCAGCTGGAATCGAAAGCTCCACCGTCCCCGGACCGCCTGCCGCGGCCGGGCGATTGCCCGCTAACCGATGTACGCCAAAGGCGGATTCCACCTGTGCCGCCGGACCGGAAAACTCCAGCACCGTCCGCCCCGCACTCACCCGCTTCACGGTCAGGCCCTGGGACTGCACCCAGCCCACCACAGCCGCCAGATCCGAGTCCACCACGCCAAAGCGGGCCGCAAATGCGCCCGGCGTCAGCCAGTGGTGATACTCGCCTGAGGCCGGGTTCTGCTGCGCCTGCAGCAGGCTCTGCAACTGCTGCGGATCCTCCGACCGCAGCAGCAGCAGATAGCTCCCCTGCGTTCCACCGGCATCGGCCGCTGGCAGCATCACCCTGCCCAGACTCCGCCGCTGCTCCGGATCGACCGCCTGCACAATCCGCGGCACACGATGCATCTGCACGGCCAGATCCGCAGCACTCCGATCGGAAGCGCTGCTCCCACCGGGCGCGGAAGGATTCGCTTCCGCCTGCCCCGCCGCCGTCCGGCAACAGGCCGCAGCAGACAGCATCGCTAGCAGACTCCAGATCAGGATCGAGGTCAGGCACCAAATCCGGCTCGCAATCCGGCGAGAGGCTGCCGCTGTCCAGGCACGGCGATTCAGGCGAATCGAGGGGGTGGAACGGAAGGGGATGGGGCTGAACATGGACTCTCCGCAGTCAGAATAAATTCCGGTCGCAGGATGAGTATGGAAGCGACCGGAACCGCGGAGGTGAGGATTTTCTTAGAAAACTTTTCCGTCCGTTCAGAAACGGTACTTGCCCGCATCGGTGCAGTTTTGGGCAATCTCCCGGCTCAGGCGGATCGAGTCAATGGGCGTGGATTTGGCGAACCGCCGCAGCACGGTCATGCGCAGCGTCAGCGCGTCGCCTTCGTTGGCTGCCGCCAGCACGCGCCGCGCACTGCTCTCCACCGTGGCCAGTGCCTCCTCGGCATAGACGGCGCAGATCTTCCCGGCAAGCTCCGCCGTGGCCGCGCCGCTGGCCAGCAGCTTTTGCGTGCGCAGCAGTGCGGACTCCAGCGCAAAGATCGCGCTGATGCAGTCGGCCAGATCGGCCATCACCTCTTGCTGGTCAGCCAGTGCGGTCAGGAAGCGCTCCGAGGCGGTTCCCGCTGCCAGCAGGGTCATCTTGCGCAGGCTTGCCAGCGTGGCCCGCTCGTGGGCCAGCGGCGTCTGGTCGGCTGCAGCCGCATCGAAGGAGGGTGGCTGCATCAGCTCGTCCATCAGCTTGCGAATGGCCGCCAGCAGCGGCAGCTGTCCGCTCATCGCACGCTTCATCAGCCAGCCGGTGATGATCATCCGATTGATCTCGTTGGTGCCTTCAAAGATCCGGTTGATGCGGGCATCGCGATAGAAGCGCTCGGCCGGGTAATCCTCCACGTAGCCGTAGCCGCCCATGATCTGCACCAGCTCATCGGCCGTCAGGCTCAGCATCTCCGAGCCAAAGACCTTCAGGATCGAGCACTCCACGGCATACTCCTCGATCCGCTTCTGCATCTCGCGCGGGGATGCATCCTTCGGCAATGTGGCCAGCGCCGCGTCCATCATGCCAATCGTGCGATAGGCCATGGACTCGGCGGCAAACAGATGCACCACGGAGCGCGCAATCTTGCGCTGGATCAGCCCAAAGCCAGCAATCGGCTTCCCGAAGGCAACGCGTTCGCGGGCATAGCGAATCGACTCCTCGATGGCCAGCCGCGCGCCGCCCACGCAGGCTGCCCCCAGCTTGAAGCGGCCCACGTTCAGGATGTTGAAGGCGATATGGTGGCCCTTGCCGATCTCACCCAGCAGATTTTCCTTCGGAATCCGGCAGTCGGCCAGAATCAGCGGGCAGGTGGAGGAGCCGCGAATGCCCAGCTTGTGTTCCTCCTTGCCAATCGTCAGCCCGGCCGTGGTGCGCTCCACCAGAAAGGCGGAGAAATGCTCTCCATCCAGCTTGGCGAAGACCGTGAACAGGTCGGCAAAGCCTGCATTGGTGATCCACATCTTCTCGCCATTCAGGATGTACTCGGAGCCATCCGCAGAGAGTGTTGCCCGTGTGCGGATGTTCATCGCATCCGAGCCCGACGTTGACTCGGAAAGCGCATACGCGGCCACCCACTCCGCGGTGGCCAGCTTCGGCAGATAGCGCTGCTTCTGCTCCTCGGTGCCATACCAGACGATCGGCAGCGTCCCGATGCCGGTATGCGCGCCAAACGAGGTGGAAAAGCTGGCCAGCGAGGACAGATGGTCCGCCACCAGCGCCGAGGTCACCTTGTCCAGACCCAGGCCCCCGTACTGCTCGGGAATATCGACGGCCGTGAATCCCAGCTCCGCAGCCTCCACCAGCAAAGAGCGCAATACTCCCGGCTCCTTGGCCTCCACCCGGTCGGCCGCCGGCAGCAGCTGCTCCCGGGCAAAGCGGTCCGCCGTGTCGGCAATCTGCTGCTGCTCTTCGGAGAGATCCTCCGGGGTAAAAACCTCCTCCGGCTGGCGGTCCTCCAGCAGAAAGCTGCCGCCGGGCGCGGCAAGCACGGTGGAATGGGATTCCGGTGAGGAAACGGGCATGGGGGCCTCCGCATCTGCGCAACAGCGCGATAACGAGGAAACAATACTCCAGCCCGGCAACCACAGGCAAGGAACCCGCCGCGCGGGCCCGTCCATCGCTTACAATCACTGTGACTTCAGACAATGAGGTCGGGAGCCGAAAAATTTGCTGAGTACCCTGCTTGGAAGCGGAACCGGATGGACTGCGACGGCGGCGCGCCTGCCCCAGTGGCTGGCCTTTGCACCCCAGTCGGGCCTGGTCCACTACCTCAAAACGCAGTATGCCGACCAGACCTTTCGCGGCCTGTACGAGTGGAACTGGTTTGATGCCTCGCTGATGCTTCCCTACTTTGCCGTGATGGTCATGCTCTCGGTCTATGGCATCCATCGCTACAAAATGGCCTACCTCTACTTCAAGTACAAAAAGAACTACCAGCCCGAGCCCATGGCCCACTTCGACGAACTGCCCATGGTCACCATCCAGCTTCCCGTCTACAACGAGCAGTTCGTCATTGAGCGCCTGATGGAGTCGGTCTGCGGGCTGGACTACCCCCGCGAAAAGCTCGAAATCCAGCTTCTCGACGACTCCACCGACGAGACACGCGAAGTGGCCGCCGCCGTGGTGGCGCGATACGCCGCCGCCGGCCAGCCCGTCCACTATATCCATCGCACCAACCGTCACGGCTTCAAGGCCGGTGCCCTCGATGAAGGGCTCAAGGTGGCCAAAGGCAACCTCATCGCCATCTTCGACGCGGACTTCATGCCTCCGCGTGACTGGCTGCACAAGGTCGTGCATCACTTTACCGACGAAAAAATCGGCATGGTGCAGACCCGCTGGACCCACCTGAACAAGGACTACAATCTGCTCACCCGCATTGAGGCCATCCTGCTCGACGGCCATTTTGTGCTGGAGCACGGAGCACGCGCCCGCAGCGGAGATTTCTTCAACTTCAACGGCACCGCCGGCATGTGGCGTCGGCAGGCCATCACCGATGCCGGCGGCTGGCAGCACGACACGCTCACCGAGGATACCGACCTCAGCTACCGTTCGCAGATGGCCGGCTGGAAGTTCAAATACCTGCCGGAAGTCGAGTGCCCGGCCGAGTTGCCCATTGAGATGGTCGCCTTCAAAACCCAGCAGGCACGCTGGGCCAAAGGGCTCATTCAGACCTCGATCAAGATCCTGCCGAAGATGTTCCGCTCCGACGTTCCCCGGCAGATCAAGGTCGAGGCCGTCTATCACCTGACTGCCAACCTCAGCTATCCGCTGATGGTCATCATGACGGCGCTGCTGATTCCGGCCATGATCGTCCGCTTCTACCAGGGATGGCTGCAGATGCTGCTGATCGATGTGCCGCTCTTCGGGGCCTCCACGCTTTCCATTGCCATCTTTTATCTGCTCAGCCAGCGCGAGCTGTATCCGAAGACGTGGAAGAAGACCTTCCTCTACCTGCCGCTGCTCATGGCACTCGGCATCGGGCTGACCATCACCAACACCAAGGCCGTGATGGAGGCGCTGCTCGGCATCAAGAGCGCCTTTGCGCGCACCCCCAAGTATTCGGTGGCCAAGAAAGGCGAAAAGCCCAAGGCTGCCAAGTATCGCAAGCGGCTGGTATGGGCTCCGTGGATTGAGCTCGCCGTCGGTGCCTATTTTGCGCTCGCCATCGCCTACACGTTTACCAACAATAATTTCTTCACGGCTCCGTTCCTGATTCTGTTCGTGGTCGGCTACTGGTACACCGGACTGATGAGCCTGCTGCAGGGTCGGTTTGATCGCTGGCGCAGCGGCAGCATGGCCAATCCCGAGGAGTCCAGTCCCAGGCCATTCCCGGTCGGCGTCTAGGCGCAGTCCGGCAGCGGCCAGATCCATACGAACCCGGATGCAGGCGCAGCAGCCAAAGATCCGCTGGAATTACGATCCCGCAACACCACCGAAAAGGACGACGCATGGCAGAGACATTTGAAGTGGGACCGGTGCATATCGGCGAAGGACGACTGTTTCTGATCGCCGGCCCCTGTGTCATTGAAAGTGAAACGCACGCGCGCGGCATGGCCGATGCCATCCAGCGCATCACCAGCGATCTGGGCATTCCCTACATCTTCAAGGCCAGTTTCGACAAGGCCAACCGCACCAGCGTCAGCAGTTTTCGCGGTCCGGGACTGCGCGAGGGCGTCCGCATCCTGAGCGCCATTGCCCGCTCCACCGGCCTGCCCGTGCTCACCGACGTGCATGAAGCCGCACAGTGCGAGGCCGTGGCAGAAGCCGTGGACGTTCTCCAGATTCCCGCATTCCTCTGCCGCCAGACGGACCTCATCCTGGCCGCAGCCAAAACCGGTCGGGCCGTCAACATCAAGAAGGGACAGTTTGTCGCCCCCTGGGATATGCGGTACTCGGTGGAAAAGGCGCGCTCCACCGGCAATCCCCGCATCTTCCTCACCGAGCGCGGCGCCAGCTTCGGCTACAACACGCTGGTTGTGGACATGCGTTCGCTGCCCGTCATGCGGGCCTTGGCTCCGGTCGTTTTTGACGGCACCCACTCCGTGCAGCAGCCTTCAGCCGCGCAGGGCGTCAGCGGCGGTCAGCCGGAGTTCATCCCGCTGCTTGCCCGGGCCGCCGTGGCTGCCGGGGTCGACGGACTGTTTCTGGAAGTGCACGACAATCCCTCGCAGGCCAAATCCGATGGAGCCAACGCCCTGCCGCTCGATCAGTTGCGGCCGCTTCTGGAGCGGCTGCTGGCGATTCACGCCGCCTGCGCCTAGGCCGTTTGGCGCGGTGGTCGTTCGGAACTCAGTTTGTCGTGGAAGGTTTGCAACACCTGAAAGGTGGATCGATTTGGAAAAGAGGAGAGCGATGAAAGGAACAGGAATTCTGGCAGCATTGGCACTGGCGGCAACGGCCACAGGTGCCTGGGCGCAGGCATCTGCGCAGGCAAATCCGGGTGAAGTCCGGACGCAGGTGATGCAGTTATTGAAGGCGTCGCAAAAGTCGCATGGCTTCCGTTCGGCAGCCATCTCGCCGGATGGAAAACTCGTGGCCTACTCCGGCTGGAGTCCGACCGGTGCGCGGGTGACGGTGGCAGCCGTCAGCAGTCCGGACCATACCCTCGGCGTCTCGGCCCGCACCGATGCCAAGGAGCGTTGCAGCGAGGGCAGCGTTGCCTGGGCCCCGGATTCGCAGCATCTGGCCTTCCTCAGCGACTGTGCCTCGGATGGTCATGAGCAGGAGAATCTCTTTGTGGCCTCCCTCAGCGGAGACCTGGCCTCCGGCAAGGCTCACGCAGCCGTCGCGCAGCTCTCCGATGCCGCCGGCGAAGTCGGCTTTCCGACCTATTCGCCGGACGGCTCGCGGATTGCCTTCCTCTACGTGGCCGGAGCCACGCGCGCTGCCGGAGCACTGGCAGCCATGAAGCCCTGGTCCGGCGTCATCGGCGAAGACGGCATTGAGATTCAGCGGATTGCCACCGTCGACGCCCGCGCCATGAAGCCCATGAAGCCGGAGTTCGCCACGCCGGCCACGCTGCACGTCTACGAGTATGCCTGGTCGCCGGACTCGCGCAAGCTGGCCTACACCGCCGCCAATCCTCCGGGTGAGGACAACTGGTGGGTGGCCAACCTCTACGTCCAGCCGCTGGACGGCGCACCGCAGATCGTCTTCAATCCCACCCAGACCACCGGTGCCATGCACGGGCTGCAGATTGCGGTGCCGCGCTGGTCGCCGGACGGGCAGAAGATTGCCTTCATCGGCGGCCTGATGAGCGATCAGGGCTCCACCGGGGGCGATGTCTGGATGGTTGCATCCTCGGGTGCCAATGCCACCGCCGGAGCCGTCGATCTGACGCCCGGACGCACCACCAGCCCGGCATGGATCCGCTGGGCCGATAATCATTCGCTCTACGTCAGCGAGCTGCGGGGCGGGCTCAGCGAGCTGGTTCGCATGAACCTGAACAGCGACAACACCACCAGCTTCAGCCAGCCCGTGTACGCGCTTGCCGGCAGCGTGGGCGACGGACGCCTGCACCTGAGCATCTCTGCCGCCCGCAACGACAGCAGCTTTGTCTTCATCGCCAGCGCCTTTGCCCATCCCCCGGAGGTCTATCTGGCGCGCACCATGGGCAACATGGGCACCGACTTTGCCGCGCTCACCCCGCTGACCCATGCCAACAACGGCGTGGCCGACGAGGCCGGCAGCCTGTGGGGCAAATCCCTCTCGCTCAACTGGACCAACGAGGGATTCCACGTCCAGGGCTGGCTCCATCTGCCCAAGGGCTACGATCCGGCCCATCCGGACACCTCGCACAAGTACCCGATGATCGTTCTGGTGCATGGTGGACCGGCAGCGGCAACCATGTCCCGCTGGGGCGTGGGCGGCAGCCTCAACGCGGCCAGTTTTTCCGCGCTCGGCTATTTTGTACTGGAGCCGAATCCCCGGGGCAGCTTCGGACAGGGTGAGCAGTTTGCCGCCGCCAACCGCAAGGACTTCGGCTATGGCGATCTGCGCGACATCCTCAAGGGCGTCGATGCGGTCCTGGCCCGCTATCCCGTCGACGCCAAGCGCGTGGGCATCACCGGCTGGAGCTACGGCGGATTCATGACCATGTTCGCCGTCACCCAGACCACCCGCTTCCGCGCCGCCGTTGCCGGTGCCGGCCTGTCCAACTGGCAGAGCTACTACGGCGAAAACTCCATCGACCAGTGGATGATTCCCTACTTTGGCGCCAGCGTCTATGACGATCCTGCCGTTTACGCCAAAAGCTCGGCCATCAACTTCATCCGCAACGTCAAGACGCCCACCCTCGTCGTGGTTGGCGACCGCGACGGCGAGTGTCCGGCACCGCAGTCCTTTGAGTTCTGGCACGCCCTGCGTGACCAGCACGTGCCCACGCGGCTCGTCGTTTATCCCAACGAAGGTCACGGCTTCGTCAACCCCGATCATCGGGTGGATGTGCTGGTGCGGGCCGCTGCGTGGTTTGCACAGTACATGCCGGCCTCCTAGCTCCAGGCATGCGCCGGCCAAAGCCATCGCCAGGCCGGCGCAATGCTTTCATTTTGCAGCGGAGTTCGTCCATCTGTAGAGATACGCATGAGACGAATCGGCAGGCAGGCGGCAGGCAGATGCACTCCTGCCTGTTACACTGAATTCACGGAGTCCAGCAAGGAATCCACAAGTTTAGAAGTTGACCGTTTTGTGCTGCGCGCAAGACGGGGAGGATGCATGCGGCGGTTGCTGACGCTAGTTTTTCTGTTGTGCCTGACCATTCCAGCTGGCATAACTCTTACGAGCTGCTCTCGAAATCCTCAGGCGGCATATTGCAACGGTGAGGGCTACGGACTGAAGCTGACACAGGTCGCGTCGATTGACCTGGAACCCCGAACGACCGGGATCTCGCTTGCCTTCGGGCAGACGCAGCAACTGGCAACTCCGACGGCCTACACCTGCAAGGGCGCCAAGGCCAGCGTGACCAGCTTCACCTACGGTACGTCGAACAACCAGCTGCTGGATATTTCGCCCTCCGGCAACCTCTGCGCGGGCACCTGGAACCGGCGCACCGGCGGCGGCATTCCCGACTACACCATCTGCAACTACCCCACCCCGTTGCCCACCACCAACGGACTGCCCTATGGCAGCGTCACCGTCACGGCAACCGCCCAGTCGGTCACCTCCGATGCGGTTACGGTCTGGGTCCATGCGCAGGTCACCTCCGTCAGCCTTGTGCTGCAACAGGTCGGATCGAATTCGACCATCAACGGCTGCCTCTCCCAGACGCAGACCGCGCAACTGAATTCGCAGGCCTATTACAGCCTGAACGGCGCGCAGACCCTGCTCTGCAGCCCGAGCTCGACGACCGTGCCCAGTTGCTCGCAGGCCATCGGCAACCTGACCTACGCCTCGCAGAATCCCAACATCGCCACCATCGATGAGTTTGGCGTCATCACGGCCCAGCAGCCTGGCACCACCTACATCACTGCCTCGGTTGCCGGCTCCGGCTCCTCGGCTGGCGAGTTCTCCACCTGCCCACCGGCATCCATCAACATCACGTTGAACGGCCAGACCAAGGGCACCGTCACCCAGGGCGTCACCCAGAACCTGGTGACGACTGTCTATGACACCAAGGGCAACAAGCTCACCGGACTTTCGCTGGACTATCAGTCCACCAATCCGCTGAATATCAGCGCCGGCACGGGTGGCGCCATCACGGCCAACTTTGCCGGACAGGCCGACATCTACGCCGTCTGCCAGCCCACCACCTGCAACACCGCGCCGATTGACGTGATTGGACTGAACCAGACCGGAACCCCGATCACCAGCAACCCCGTCACCATTACCACGCCGGGCACCGCCAGCACCTTCCTCTGGCTGGCCAGCCCGCAGTCCCAGTACTTCGTGCCGGTGGAACTGCTGACCGGAACCCTTGGTTCCACGGTCAAGCTGCCCTACTTCCCGAACTCCATGGTCATGGATCGGGACGGCAATGACCTCTACTTCGGCTCCTCCCACGAACTGATGGTCTACAGCACCACCACCAATGCCCTCATCAAGGAAGATCCTTCGGTGCAGGGTGTGGTTCTGGCTGTCTCTCCGGACAATCAGAAGGTGCTCATGAGCGATCCGGTCCGCAAGCTGTTCTATCTTTACACCGTCAATGGTGGCCGCTCGCAGACCTTTGCCGGAGTCGGCAACTCGGCCTACTGGACACCGGACGCCAAGACCCTCTACGCCGTGGGCACGGACTTCTCGACCAACTCCGCCGGAGTCCCAACGCTGTTTGTCTATAACGTGAACACCGGCTGGACCACCTATCCGCTGAACCAGACCACGCCTTCACAGAGCCTGGCCATCACGGTTCCCAGCGTGGGCGCCTTCCTCAGCGGCTATCCCACCCTGGCCCATGCGTGGTGCCCGAACCTGACGCCTTCCCCCGGCTATCCGCAGGGACAGGCATATCCGCAGGCAGCTCAGGTCAACGTGGAAACCGACCAGATTGCCGCCACCAATGATGGCACCCACATTATCGGGGTTGGACTGAACGGCGGCACCACGCCCACGCTTTCCGACATCAACATCAACCTGGCCTCCAGCCTGGTTACCGGAGCCTGCCCGGCAGCGGAAAATGGCATCACCATTGCCACACCCTTCCAGCAGACGCCACTTCCCTTCCAGGCCAGCACCATCACCGGAGTGGTTCCCTCGCCCGCCAACAACCTCTCGTTTGTCACCTACGATGCGGTCAACGGCGCCAAGCCCGGCTCCATCCTTCCCTACTACCAGCCGAACACCAACGGTTCGCTCGGTCAGGTGGGATCGGTGACTCTTGCCGGATCGGCCACTGCTCCCATTGCCGGAGTCTTCAGTCTGGACAACACGCTGTTCTTCGTCTCCACCTCGGGCGACAACGCCGTGCACTACATCAACATGTCCACCCTGCAGGACACCAAGCAGATCACCCCTGGCCTCGTCGATGCCAACGGCAACGTGGTTCCGGCCACGCTGCTGGCAGTCAAGCCCAGGCCGACAACCTGATCCCACAAGCTCAGGTTGCCTGAAAAGGCCCGCACTGGAAACAGCGCGGGCCTTTTCCTTGCGGCTGCAAATGCCGCTCAAGCACCACGAAGACCACGATAGAATCGAGAATATGATCAAGGGCATTACAGTACTGCGGACGGTACAGTCGCCGGAATCCATGGAGCGGTGGGCCGAGTTCCTCTCTGCGCTGGGCTTTGAGCCGGGTCGCGGATGGGACGACGCCGATGGCCGCGGTGCGCCATTTCTGGCTCCTCTCGGCAATCTGGAACTCATCCATGGGCGCGCTCCTGCAACGGCAAACCTGCTGGTCGAGGTGCGTCAACTGGATGCCGTGCGAACGGCGGCATTGCGCTGGGCCGAGGCCCGAGGCGAGGATGCTGCAGCCATCGGCCTGACCGAAATCACCGATACCCACTGGAAGTCGCGCGCCTTTGACGTGGAGCCGGTCTCCGGCGAGCGGATGACCTTCTGGGAGTGGAGCGATCCTCTGCGCGGCAAGCCCGTGGCCGTGGAGGGCGATCTCTCGGCCGTCGGCATGCGCTTTGCCATCGTCGTGGCGCGCTGGAACGCGGTCATCACCGACCGCCTGCTCGATGGCGCACTTGATGCCCTGCTGCGCAGCGGAGCCAGCCGCAGACACATTCAGATCGTGCGCGTGCCCGGTGCCTGGGAGGTTCCGGCAGCGGCCCGCATGCTGGCCGAGCAGCCCTCCGGCAGCGAAACAGCCGTCGATGCGGTCATCGCCCTGGGATGCCTGTTGCGCGGGGAAACCGCCCATTACGAAGCCATCTACAATGAGGTCGCCCGCGGTATCGGACAAAGCCAGCAGGAGACCGGCGTGCCCCATGCCTTTGGCGTGCTCACCTGTGAGACGCTGGAGCAGGCGCTGAACCGCGCCGGCATCAAGGCTGGCAACAAGGGATTTGAAGCAGCAGTGGCGGCAATCGAGATGGTTTCCCTGCGGCGGAAGCTGAGCGAGGGCGCATGACCGGGACAGAGCGCAGAAAAGCGCGCGAAATGGCAATGCAGATGCTCTTCCAGGGAGAAATGGGAAAGCAGACGCCCGAGGAGGTTCGCAAAACCTTCTGGACCGCGCGCGACGATGGCGAGGCCGAGACGCGAGGCTTTGCCGAGGATCTGTATCGGGCAGCCACGCTGCGGGCCGAGGAGATTGACCGGCTCATCGAATCCCATGCGCGCAACTGGCGCCTGGAGCGCATGCCGGCCGTGGATCGCAACGTGCTGCGCGTGGCCGTGGCGGAGATGCTGGCCTATCGCACCACGCCCTATCCCATCGTCATCAACGAGGCGCTGGAGATTGCGCGGCGCTATTCCGGTCCCGAAGCCGTCGGATTCCTGAACGGCGTGCTGGACGCGCTGGCTCGCGAGCTGGTCGGACGCATCTGAAGCTCCGATCCGCCGAGCCTGCCCGAGAGTTTGCAGCCGACAGCAGAGCGTCGGCCACAGGAGAAACGGTATGGAAGCTGGTCGCTGGAAGAATCTTCGCCTCGACGTCGAATCCCCGCTGGCCTGGGTGATTCTCGATCGCCCCGCAGCACTGAATGCCCTCAACCGGGAGACCATCCACGAGCTGGGCCAGGCCATGGAAGCCTGTGCTGCCGACCCGGCCATTCGCGTTGTGCTGCTGCGTGGTGCCGGTGGCAAGGCCTTTGTAGCCGGTGCCGACATTCGCGAACTGGCCGAGCTGGACGGGGAAGCCGGCAGACAGTTGGCCCGCGAGGGGCAGCAGGTCTTTCGCCGCATCGAGCAGCTGGGCAAGCCGGTGATCGCCGTCGTGGACGGCTTCGCACTCGGCGGCGGCTGCGAACTGGCCATGGCCTGCACGCTGCGGCTGGCTTCAGAGACCGCAAAACTCGGCCAGCCGGAGGTGCGTCTGGGGCTGGTTCCGGGCTTTGGCGGCAGCCAGCGTCTGCCGCGGCTCGTCGGTCGCGGTGCCGCGCTCAAGCTGCTGCTCGGCGGCGGCATGATCCCTGCCCAGGAGGCCCTGTGCATCGGGCTGGTCGATGAGGTGGTTGCCACGGACGCGCTCACCGCGCGCGCCCGCGATCTGGCCCTGGAAATCGCCGCCAATGCGCCCATTGCCGTGGCCCGCACGCTGGAGGCCGTTGATCGTGGTCTGGATGTGAGCCTCGATGCCGGCATGGAGCTGGAGGCGGAAGCCTTCGGCGCATGCAGCGCCACCGCAGACAAGCAGGAGGGCACGCGCGCCTTTCTGGAAAAGCGCGCCCCCCGCTGGACCGGCCGCTGAAATCGATTCTGCCGCCGCACCAAACGGGCAGCAGGTTCGCTCGCAGCGCATTCCGCACCAGGAGCGCGCTCGGAATCCATTCGCGTGGCAGATGGCTGCCACCGCCAGCACCCCTGCTTCCTGGCCGTCGAATGGACGTCCACAGGTTGCGCTTCTGGTAGCCTCAGTGTGTGGGCTTTCGAGAGTTTCTTGGCAATGAATCCGTCGTGCATCGGCTGCAGGAAACTGTGGCTGCCGGGCGTGTGCCCCAGGCCGTGATTCTGGCCGGGCCGCGCGGCGCCGGCAAGTACACCCTCGCCCTGATGTTTGCGCAGCTGCTCAACTGCGAAGCTCCCGTGGAAGACGATGGCCTGCCGGACTTCTGCGGCCAGTGCCGGAACTGCATCCGCATCAGCGAGGCGCAGAATCTCGATGCCCGCGTCGCAGAGGCCGTCGAGGCACGCGAGGATCTGCGGGAGACCGACAAGCGCGAAACCCGCATTCTCGTGCAGACCCATCCCGACGTGATGGTGATCCCGCCGGACCCGCCGCAGTTGCTCATCAAGGTCGGTCAGGTGCGACAGGTGATCCACAACGCCTACTATCGTCCGCCCAGCGAAGGACGGCGCTCCGTCTTTCTTTTCACCAGCTCTGCGTTCATGAAGGAAGCCGCCAACAGCCTGCTCAAGGTGATGGAGGAGCCGCCTGCCCACTGCACCCTGATGCTGCTCAGTGAAAATCCCGCCGAACTGCTGCCCACCATTCGTTCCCGCGCCGTCCTGCACCGTCTCCACGCCGTGCCCACGGCTGCGCTGGAGCGCCTGCTGGCCGAGCGCAGGCCCGAGTTGCGCCCGGCGCAGCGCTCGCTGGTGGCACGCCTTTCTGAGGGTGCCGTTGGACGCGCTCTGGGCTTCGATCTCGACGCCTGGATGAACAGCCGCAACGATGCCCTGCTGCTGCTGCGCACCGCCCTGCAGCAGCCGGACGATTCCGCCCTGTTTCGCATGACCGAAGGCTATCGTGCCGGAGCCGAGGGTCAGGCCAGGACGCAGGGGCTCATGCGCGCGCTCCATGGTCTGGTGGAGGACCTGCTGCTGCTGCACGCCGGTGCCGCTGAGCTGGTGCGCAACTGCGACCTGCTGCCTGAACTGCAGAAGCTGGCCGGCTCCGTGGATGTGGACTGGCTGGAGCGTGCCGCCCGCGAGATGCATGCCGTCGATGCCGGCATGCGCCGCAACCTGCTGCGCTCGCTCTCGCTCGACGCCATGGCCGCCGGTCTGGTTCGCGGTTGAACTGGTTCGCGGTTGGTCTCAATCGCAATTGATCTCATTCGCGATTGATCAGGGTCGCTAGTGATCGGGCCGACAACCCCGCCCCGGAAACACGCATCCCATAAGCAAGGTTGCAGTCAGCGAAAAGTTGGGGACAGCAGCGACGTTTTCCGCGCCGCCGTCCTTGTGCGGAAGGAAATCGCCATGGCACACGAGCAGAAACACGCAGCAGTCCTGCCGGCAGAGGAGGCGGATGCCAGCGGCAGCCTGACGGAAGCGGGTCACGGGTCGGCCACGCCGCCGCAGGCCACCCAGACTGCGGCCAATCCCGCAACGGCCAATCCCGCGATGTCTGGCCCCGCAACGACCGACCCGGACGACTCGCGCGACACCCGCTCCCGGCGGCGCAAAGGCTTCAAGGCGCAGATTCGCGCCGCGCTTCCCTTCGCCACAGCCGATTCGCGATGGGAGGACTATGGCCAGCACGATGCCGAGCTCTTCTATCTGCAGAAGCAGATCCAACAGCAAACTCCCATGATCGTTGTGCTTGAGGATGGACGCCAGCTTCAGGGCATCATCGAGTGGTACGATCGCAACTCCATCAAGCTGCGCGGTCGCCAGCGTGTTCTGGTCTACAAATCCGCGATCAAGTACATCTACAAGCAGGGCGAAAACAGCGGCAACATCATGCAGTAGCCGCCATCCCTCAGCACTCTGCTCCGTTCACTGGCCGCTTTCTGCTTCCGGCACCGCAGCCTTGCGTAGCCGGTCCAGAATGGCCGCACCAATCCCCTCCGCAGGCGGAATCGGCGCCACAATCGTGCGGCAGCCGGCAGCGTCCAGCGCGCGCAGCCCGGCATAAAGTGTCGCGGCCATCGTCTCCGGCTGCAGCCAGTCGCCCCAGGCATGGATTTCTTCGGCATCCGGCTTCTCCGGCTGCGCTGCAGGCAGGTGCAGAGGCAGCAGTAATCCGGCCGGTCGCGCCGCCTGCGGCAGGGCTGCCAGCGCACCGGCCACAGCCTGCGCCGGCACCAGCAGCAGCCGCGCACGCGGGGCGTAGTGCCGCAAGCCCACCCCCGGCGATGGCAGGGACTCGCGCGGCTGGCTCTGCAGTGCCTCCACCTGCCAGGCAACCACCGGAATCCCCAGCGGCGCAAGCGTGGCCTCCAGTTGCGCGGCAGAGATGGCTCCCGGGCGATAGAGCATGCAGGGCTTCTGCGTTGGATCCACCACGGTGGACTCCACGCCGCAGGCCGTGGCACCTGCATCCAGCACCGCATCAATTCTGCCGTCCAGATCCTCCAGCACATGCTCGGCCGTCGTGGGACTGATGTGTCCAAAGCGGTTTGCACTCGGCGCCGCCAGTGGAACGCCTGCGCGGCGAATCAGCTCCCGCGCCACCGGATGGCTGGGCATGCGCAGACCCACCAGCGGTCGCCCGGCCGTCACCAGATCCGGCACCCGTGCCGCGCGCGGCAGCAGCAGCGTCAGCGGACCCGGCCACCAGGCATCCATCAGCCTCTGTGCCGCCTCCGGAACCTGCGCCGCCACCTGCTGCAGCATCGAAAGGTCGGCAATGTGTACGATCAGCGGATCCCAGTGCGGACGCTGCTTGGCGGCAAAGATCTTTTCCATCGCTGCCGGGTCCAGGGCATTGGCTGCCAGTCCATACACCGTCTCCGTGGGCATGGCCACCGTGCCGCCGCCGCGCAGGATCGCCGCAGCCTGGTCCAGCGCAGCATTGTCGCTCACCGACCACGGCAGGCCGTCGGCTTCTGCCCTGTCCCATGCAGACTCCGGCTTCCGTCCTGTCGCGCCCTCCAGGCGTAGATGCAGCGTGCGCATAGAAGTATTATCTACGCGCCGACGGGCAGAATTTCGTATACTCGGCTGCAATGGTAGGCATCGAAACCGAGATCAAATTCGCCGTCGTCTCGCAGCTGCAGCTCGAGCAGCAGTTGCTCGCTCTGGGCTTTCGCATGGAAACCCCGCGCAGCTTTGAAAGCAACGTCCTCTTTGACACTCCCGACCGCGCCCTGCGTGCCCGCCGCGAGCTGGTGCGCATTCGCAGCTACGCCGGTCGCACCATCGTCACCCACAAGCGCGTGCCACCCGGCGGCATCGGCGAAGACCGGCACAAGCATCGCGTGGAAACCGAAACCGATGTCTCCGATCGCGACGCCATCGAGGGGATCCTGCGCGCCGCCGGTCTGGAGGCAGCATTCTGCTATGAGAAGTGGCGCACCGAGTTTACCGATGAGCGCGGCCACTGCGTGATCGATGAGACCCCCATCGGCATCTATGCCGAGCTGGAAGGAGCGCCCGAGTGGATTGACGCCACCGTGGCCGCACTCGGCATTGCCGCCGAAGCCTGCACCACCCTGAGCTATGGACGGCTCTTTGACCAGTGGCGTCAGAGTTCCGGTCTGGAGATTGCCGATCTCACCTTCCAGGCCGTCAGCGCCGCACTGCAGGCCTGATCCCAGCCAGCGATTTCAGGCAGCCATCCCATCCAGAACAGCATTCCCAGGCAGCATTCCAGCCAGCCGGGAGATCCTGCTTCTGTCCACCGCAGAAGCCAGAGCACTGCCAACGATGATAAGGTTTTCAGCGGAAGCAAAACTCCCAGAAAAACTCCTCGGAGGAAGCTGTGCTGAAATTCTTGCCGTCTCTCACCGTCCTCACTGCCCTGGCCGGAGGTCTTGCCTGCCTGGCACAAACTGCCAGTCCCACCCCATCAACTCCTCTTCGCCCCGCGGCAGACGCTGCAACCCTCACCAATCCCGTGGCAGACCCCCACGCCGAGGTCGTCCTCGGCCATGCCCGCTTCACCGTACTCACCTCCCGGCTCATCCGCATGGAGTGGGCAGCGGATGGAAAGTTTGAGGATCATGCCTCCTTTGTCTTTCTCAACCGCCACATGCCGGTTCCCGCCTTTCACGTGGCAAAGTCCGCAGACGGTCGCGGCCTCACGCTGACCACCGATGCTCTCGTCCTGCACTATGATCCGCAGCCGACGGGCAGCACCGAATTCGACGCCGACAATCTCTCCATCACCCTCCAGCTGGACGGCAAGCCCGTCACCTGGCATCCCGGCCTGCAGGACCCGCAGAATCTGCAGGGCACCACCCGCACCCTCGATGGCGCACTCGGCGGCAAAACCCGTGAGCCCATGGGCGAGGGACTGGTCTCGCGCTCCGGCTGGGCGCTCGTCGATGACTCCACGCGACCGCTCTTTGACTCGGCCGATTTCCGTTTCCTTCAGGGCGAGGCCAGCCCCTGGCCCTGGGTCATGCTGCGGCCGGCCGGCCAGCGGCAGGATCTCTACTTCTTCGGCTACGGTCATGACTACCGCGCAGCTCTCGGAGACTTCGTCCGCGTTGCCGGACGCATTCCGCTGCCTCCTCGCTTTGCCTTCGGCACCTGGTGGTCCCGATACTGGGCCTACAGTGACCAGGAGATTCTGCAGATCGCGCAGGGCTTCCGCGAAAACGACACCCCGCTTGATGTCTTTGTCATCGACATGGACTGGCACCGCAACCGCGAGCAGCTGGCCGCCGATGGTGATGTCGACCAGTCCGGCCACACGCTCGGCTGGACCGGCTACACCTGGAACAACGTACTGTTTCCCTACCCCAAGGACTTTCTTGATCGCCTGCACGCCGACGGACTGAAGACCAGCCTCAATCTGCATCCGGCCTCCGGCGTCGAACCCTGGGAGGTGCAGTATCCCGCCATGGCCCGCGCCATGGGCATCGATCCGGCCAGCAAAAAGTATGTGCCCTTCGACATTGCAAACAAGAAGTACGCCACCAACTACATGAACATCCT
>JAJZGG010000039.1 GCA_021804965.1 Acidobacteriota bacterium | reverse complement strand
CCGCGCAGCCAGGAAAAGCCAGCGCAGCAGGGAGCCCGGATAGAGCAGCATGTTCAGATCGTGGGCATTGAGCAGCGCCGCAAGACCAAAGAGAGCAGCTGCGATGAGCAGACTGCCCCCAAGCGAGCCCACTGCACCCTCCCAGGTTTTGTTGGGGCTGATGTGCGGAGCCATCTTGTGCCGCCCAATCGACTGCCCCACATAGAGCGCCGTAATATCGCCGGCCCAGACGCAGCAGAGCAGCAGCAGGACGAGGGATTTGCCGTCCTCACTGCTGATGAGCATGGGCAAGGTGAGCATGGTGGCACCGATATAAAGCAGGGCCAGAACAGCATGAGCCGCACTGGAGGCGACTTTTTCCATGGGCAGCACAAACGCACACCAGGCCAACAATGCCAGACTGAGCGCACCCAGGGCCGCCGGAAGCATGTCCGGCCAGCGGAAGTTGATGGCAAACAGCAGGGCGATGGCGATCAGAGTCGCGACGCGCGGCGGCTGCACCGGCTCAACGGACAGAAAGGTGAGCAGTTCCCAGGCGGCGAGCCCTGCCACAAGAGCAGCCACCAGCGTTACCAGCCAGTAGGGCCCGAGAAAGAGTGTGAGCACCACGAAGGGTACCAGAACGACTGCTGTCAGAATTCGCTTCATCTGTTTCGGGAGTATTCCATATGCTAGGGCCTGCTCACGCAGTTGCGTGCGCGCCTTCCCCTTCCGGAACCGGCTCGGCATCCGCCTCGCTGAGTCCGCCATATCGACGTTCGCGCCGCTGATAGGCGGCAATGGCTTCAAGCAGGTGCAGGCCGCGAAAATCGGGCCAGTACCGCTCGGTTACAAAGATTTCCGTGTAGGCAATCTGCCACAACAGGTAGTTGGAGACGCGCATTTCCCCGGAGGTGCGGATGAGCAGATCGGGGTCGGGCATGTGCGCGGTGTACAGGTGACGATGGACGTCCTCCTCGGTGATCTCCTCGATCTTCCGCCCGGTTCGGGCAACGTCTGCGGCAAGTGCGCGGAAGGCATCGACGATCTCGGATCGGCCACCGTAGTTGAGGGCCAGCGTGAGGGTGGTGCCGGTGTTGCGACGGGTGGTCTCGGCGGCCCACTGCATCTTGTCCTGCACCTCCGGCGGCAGCTCGTGCGTGCGGCCGATGTAGCGGATGCGGACGTTGTTGTCCATCATGCGCTGCACGTTGCTTTCCAGATAGGACTTGAGCAGGCGCATGAGGAAGTTGACCTCGGCCCGCGGGCGACGGAGATTGTTTTCCAGCGAAAAGGCGTAGAGCGTCAGCCAGGGAAGGCCGATGCGAGAGGCGGCTTCGGTGACCAGCTGGACGCTCTTTGCACCCTGCTGATGGCCGAGAAAGCGCTTGAGCGAACGCATACCGGCCCAGCGGCCGTTGCCGTCCATGATGATGGCCACGTGATCGGGCATGCGGGAGGGATCAAGCGTGCGGTAGACGCTCAATTCCTCAGCCGACAGCTCGTGAATCCGTAGCGGTACAGTCGAATACAAAGCCATGCCTCAAGCGCTTGTTGGACGCTGCTAATAGCATACGCCGGAATGCCGACAGGACCGACTCAGGCTGTCTGCCGGCGCGCCATGGACTGCAGACGCACCGACTCCCGCGCCTGGGCCTTCAACTGCTCCCGCGCCATCTCCCGCACCTGGCTGAGCAGCATGGAGCGATGGAGCGGCTCCAGCTGCGGCAGCAGTTGGGCCACCTCGGCGAGAAAGGGATCGGCATGGATGGCTACAATCTCCTCCTCACGCTGGCTGCGGCCGTCCCGAACCAGATGACTGACTTCGACACCGAGCGCATCGGCAAGCCGCTCCAGCGAGGTGAGCGTGGGCATGGCCTTGCCGTTTTCAATTTTGGAGATGTAGGTGCGCGGAACCTGCATGCGGCTGGCAAGCTGACGCTGGCTCATGTGGCGGGCCTTGCGGATCTCCTTGACCAACTGGGCAACCCGGAGGCCGGATTCCTCCCCGGCAACAACGGCAGGGGCAGAGGCAAGCTCTGCGACACCGCGCACGGGCTCCACAGGGTCAAGGGCCTTATGACAGCGTCGGCACATCGAATTCGCGGTTCGGAACTGCACCAGCGAACAAAATTCGCAGCGCAAAACCTCGCGCATAGGCATCGCTACCAGTGTCGTGGCCATATCAGTTGTGGAGAGCCAGAGCGGGCTTTCCGGTGGCGCATTTTGCACCACTTCAAGTGCTACACTGAGGCCGGGGAACCATAATTGTCAAGTGGAAAAAACATAACTACCCGACAATTTCCCTAAGAACCCCGAAAATACCCAAGAAAACGCGAACCATAAGTTGCAACATGAGGTGCAAAAAGAGATGCCGGAAAACACTGCCCCGAATGACTCCAGCCCGATGCGACGGGATCGTGCAGCCGCCTGGGAACTGCTGACGCAGTGGACGAGCGGGGAAAGTCTGCGCAAGCATGCTCTGGGAGTGGAGACCTGCGTGGTGGCCTATGCGGCGCAGGAGGCGGATCGGCGGCAACTGCCGGAGGCTGAGCGCGCGGCGCTGCTCGATCTCTATGCCTGCACTGCGCTGCTGCATGACTTCGACTATGAGCGGCACCCCTCGCTGGAGGAGCATCCCTATGTGGGCGTGCGGGAACTGGAACGGCTGGGCTGGCCGGAGGAGATGCGGCGCGCGATTCTGGGCCATGCCAGCTATACCGGAGTGGCACGGGACAGCCATCTTGCCCGGACGCTGTTTGCCTGCGACGAGCTTTCCGGATTCCTGACCGCATGCGCGCTGGTGAAACCCAGCCGCGCCATTGCCGACGTGGAGCTGGCCAGTGTTCGCAAGAAGCTGAAGGATAAGGCCTTTGCCCGCGGTGTTTCGCGGGAGGACGTGCTGCAGGGCGCAGCCGAGCTGGGCGTGGAGCTGGATGCGCATATTGCCTTCTGCCTGCAGGCGATGCAGCAGCGGGCCGGCGTGCTGGGCCTGTAAACACAGGCCCGGAGCGGGCAGCGCTGCGTCTTGAACGGATGGAACTGCGCCGCAGGCTGAACGCGGGCAGGCGACACAAATTTCATGTAACAAAATTAGGTATCGCATTGCGGCACATTATTCTGCCCAATTCCATCGTGCTCGTGTAAGAATTTTGCAGGATGGTGATTCACGATGCGAGACACAAATCTCCACGGGACATATAAAGTGCAGGCGCTGGATCGCGCCTTTGCCGTGCTGGACCTGCTGGGCGAAAGCGATGTGCCGCTGGGACTGGCCCAGGTGGCTTCCGCGCTGCAACTGCACAAGAGCACGGCGCACCGCTTCCTGATGGTGCTGGAACGGCACCACATGGTGGAGCGGACGGGCAATGGGAAGTTTCGGCTGGGTCTGCGGCTGTTTGAGTACGGGAATCGCGCGATTGAGCAGTATGACCTGCGTGAGCGTGCGCAGCAGCATCTGCGACGGCTGGTGAGCGAGACGAATGAGACGGCGCATCTGTGCATTCTGGAGCAGGCGCACATCATCTATCTCGACAAACTGGAGCCGATGCGGTCGGTGCGCATGATTACCCGGATCGGCGCCAGCAATCCGGTGCACTGCACCTCCGTGGGCAAGGCGATTCTGGCCTTCATGCCCGAGGATCGCATTGCGGACGTGATTCGGAAGACACGCTTCGAGCGCTTTACTCCGCGCACAATCACCTCTCCGGAGGCCTTTCGCGCGGAGATTGAAAAGACACGCCGACGCGGCTATGCGGTGGACGACGAGGAACTGGAAGAGGGTCTGCGCTGCATTGCCGTGCCGGTACTGGATGCGCAGAAGTTTCCAGTCGCTGCGGTAAGCGTCTCCGGACCATCGTTCCGGGTGACGGCGAAGAAACTGCCGGAGATTGCGCACCATCTGCTGCACTGCGTGCGGGGAATCTCGCAGGATATGGGCTTTGTGAGCAAGCAGCGCGGGGCGGCAGCCCAGGCCTGAGGCTCGGTCTTGTGGGGCGGGCCGGGATTAGGGCTTGTTCACACTTCTGGGAACAGGCCCTAAACCAGTCCCAGCCCGCCATCCACGGCAAGAATCTGGCCGGTGATGAAATGCGGCCCCGTGAGAAAGAAGCGCACGGCGGCAGCCACTTCCGCGGCATGGCCGTTGCGCTGCATGGGGGTGCGGGCGGCAAAGCGCTCCGCTACGGCAGGATCTTCCTGCAGACCCAAGGGCGAGTCCTTCATCTGAATCCATCCGGGAGCCACACAGTTGACGGAGACATCGGGAGCAAAGGCCCGAGCCATGGTCCGGGTGAGCGATTCCAGGGCGGCCTTGGAGGCGCAATAGTGGGCATACTGCGGCCAGGCTGCTGCTGCTCCCAGAGAGCCGAGATGCACCACCCGGCCCTTGCGCTGGCGTAGCTCGGGCAGCAGGGCTTGCGTGAGGAGCATGGGTGCGCGGGCGTGCAGGGCGAAGGCTTCATCCCACTGGGATGGACTCACGGAGTCCAGAGCAGCCGGGGAATGGATGCCGGCATTGTTCACCAGCGCGTCCAGCCGGCCAAAATGCTCCAGGATGGCCTGGGCCGCCGGCGGGATGGCTTCCGCGTGAGCGAGATCGAGCGGGAAGGCCGCAGCATCCACGCCCCGGGCGCGCAGGTCAGTGATGGTCTGCTGCGCCTCCACGGCGGAATGCCGGTAGGTGATGGCAACGCGGAAGCCGACCTGAGCCAGATCCTGCGCAATGGCGTGCCCCAGTCGACGGGCGCCTCCGGTGATGCACACCACGGGATCAGACGCCGACTGGACCACGGAACCTCCCTGCTCTCTGGTCCTGCTACTGGTTGGGAGCCTTCGGGCTGGGCTTGGACGCATCCTTGGACGCATCCTTGGCCGCATCGTTGCCGTAGATGGTGTATTGCTGCCCGGGCTTGTTGAGCTTGATGGTGAAGGCCATGGATGCCTTGTCGATCTTGTAATCCTGCCCAAAGGTCTGGAAGTCCGGAGCAATGACCTGCAGGCGAATGGTGGAGCCGGTTTCGATCACGTCAATCAGCGCCTTGCCATCGGAGTCCGTCTTCAGCTCCATGTTGCCCCTGTCCTTGCCACGAATGATGGGGTGGAAGATGACCGAGGCATCGGTGACGGGTTTGCCATTGCTGGCACGCACGACGTTGACCTCCACGTGACTGACCGGTGGCGGAGCCTTGTACTTGCGCCCGCGATGCGGGGAGTCCTGAGCCAGAGCAGAGAGGCTGACGGCAAGAGCCAGGGCCAGACCGAGAGCCAGGTGCCAATTCCGGTTGGATAGGGAAGCAATCCGAAGTACGCCGAGAGGGTGATGTCCACGCATGAGGCTATTTTAATCCTCCGGATGGATGCCTGGCGAAGGATTGTGGCTGCGCGGCGGGGCGAGTGCGGTGAGGGAGCGGCTTACGGCTTGCAGGATGCGCGAGACAGCGGCTGAAGGGATGGGTGGGAGCCGGTGCCGATATGCCTGGTTTCATGCGAAATTTATCTTAGCATTCTGCGCTCATATTTTTCTTCCACAGACTTGACAGCGCCCTCCGGACTGCATACTCTAGCAATTGGACAGTGAGAGTGCTAAACGCCGGATTGGGGTGTTCTGATCCGCGCGATTTGGGCTCCGGGAATCTCTCGATTTCAGTCCATGTATTTCCGGGTCAGGTCCTGAAGTCTGGACCCGACCTATGCAGTGCGAGCAGTGCCTACGGGTATTCCATACAGGTTTACCCGGATCGACCACTGGCTGGATGCCAGATCAGCGAAGGAGAAGCAAAGACTATGGCAGCAACTTCAGTAGCAACCACCTTCACCCCACTCCACGACCGCATTCTGGTTCGCCGCGTCGAGGAGACGGAAACCATGCGTGGCGGCATCATCATTCCGGACACCGCCAAGGAAAAGCCCCAGGAAGGCGAAGTGATCTCTGTGGGCAAGGGCAAGTCGAACGACGAGGGCAAGGTTTTCCCGCTCGATGTGAAGGCGGGCGACCGCGTTCTCTTTGGCAAGTACTCCGGCACCGAGATCAAGATTGACGGTGAGGAGTTCCTGATCATGCGCGAGGAAGAGGTTCTCGGCATTATCCGCAAGTAATGGTCTGCCGGGTTTGGCAGCAGTGATTTCACAGTGAGGTGCGGGAGCGCCTCCTACCCTTGGAATTTGAGGAGATTTACGTACCATGGCAAAGCAGATTTTGCACGGAGAAGATTCGCGTCAGGCGATTCTGCGCGGCGTGAACACGCTGGCGGATGCGGTGAAGGTGACGCTGGGACCGAAGGGCCGCAACGTCGTGATCGAGAAGAAGTTTGGTTCGCCGACGATCACCAAGGACGGTGTGACGGTGGCCAAGGAGATTGAGCTGAGCAATGCACTGGAGAACGTGGGTGCGCAGCTGGTGAAGGAAGTGGCCTCGAAGACGTCGGATATCGCCGGTGACGGCACGACGACGGCAACCGTGCTGGCGCAGGCGATCTATCGCGAAGGCGTGAAGACGGTGGCAGCCGGAGCCAATCCGACGGCGCTGAAGCGCGGCATCGACAAGGCCGTGGCGGCCGTGGTGGGCACGCGCGACAAGGAGGGCAAGTTCTCCGATGGTGGCGCACTGGGCAAGATGTCCAAGCCGGTCAATGATGATTCGGTGGCGCAGGTGGGCACGATCTCGGCCAACGGCGACAAGGAGATCGGTGAGATTATTGCCGGTGCCATGAAGACCGTGGGCAAGGACGGCGTGATCACGATCGAAGAGTCAAAGTCGATGCAGACCTACCTGGAGACGGTGGAAGGCATGCAGTTTGACCGCGGCTATCTGAGCCCGTACTTTGTGACGGATGCCGACCGCATGGAAGCGGTGCTGGATGATCCGTACCTGCTGATCTACGAGAAGAAGATCAGCAACATGAAGGATCTGCTGCCGCTGCTGGAGCAGGTGGCACGCGCCGGCAAGCCGCTGCTGATCATTGCCGAGGACGTGGAAGGCGAAGCGCTGGCCACCCTGGTGGTGAACAAGCTGCGCGGCACGCTGAATGTGGCAGCCGTGAAGGCTCCCGGATTCGGTGATCGTCGCAAGGCGATGCTGGGCGACATTGCCATCCTGACGGGCGGCCGGGCCATCACGGAAGATCTGGGCATCAAGCTGGAGAACGTGAAGATCGAGGATCTGGGCCGTGCCAAGCGCGTGACGATCGACAAGGACAACACGACGGTTGTCGACGGTGCCGGACAGGCTGCCGACATTCAGGGTCGCGTGAAGGAGATCCGCAGCCAGATCGAAAAGACGACCAGCGACTATGACCGCGAAAAGCTGCAGGAGCGGCTGGCGAAGCTGGTGGGCGGCGTGGCCGTGATCAAGGTGGGCGCAGCGACGGAGACCGAGCTGAAGGAGAAGAAGGCTCGCGTGGAAGACGCTCTGCATGCCACCCGCGCTGCAGTGGAAGAGGGCATTGTTCCGGGCGGCGGTGTCGCTCTGGTTCGCTCGGCTGCTGCAGTGGACGCGCTGATCCAGAAGCTGGAAGGCGATGAGAAGATCGGTGCGCAGATTGTGCGTCGCGCGATCGAGGAGCCGCTGCGCCAGATTGTGGCCAATGCCGGTGAAGAGGGTGCCGTGGTTGTGGGCAAGGTGCTCGAGTCCAAGGAGAGCCACTACGGCTACAACGCTGCAACCGGATCGTTTGAGGATCTGGTGAAGGCCGGTGTCATCGATCCGACGAAGGTGACCCGCACCGCGCTGCAGAATGCCTCTTCGATCGCCGGCCTGCTGCTGACGACCGAAGCCCTGATCTCCGAGATTCCGGAGAAGAAGGAAGCAGCTCCGGCAGCCGGTGGTCATGGCGGCATGGACGGCATGTACTAAGAACTGGCGATCCTGCCAGACACGGACGCCCCGGGAACTCCGGGGCGTCTTTCTTTTTAGGGGACTTCCCTTCCCTCGGGGCTGGTTTATTCGGGGCTGGTCATCCGGAAATGGCCGTGCCGGGGATGGCTGTGCCCTGGTGAAACACGATCTGCCAGCCGGCGCTTTCCAGCATCCAGAGGGAGCTGCGGCGGGCGCGGACGGGCGAAAGTCCAGGCGAAAGTCCGGGCTGGTGCCGCTGGGATTCATAGGTGACCAAAGCCACGTCCGGGGAGAGAAGCATGACCTCAAAGTGCGACAGTGTGATGCTGGCAGGCAGCTCCTGAGCCAGTTCCGCCAGGATCTCCGATTTGCTGTAGACGCGGCCGGAGCTGCCAAATTCCCGGAAGTGATCTGCGAGGATGGCCTGCAGCCGCTCGGGATTTTGACGCGTGGCGGGGGCGAGCAGTTCCAGTTCCAGTGCATGCAGCGCTTCGACGATCTCCTGCGGTGCCATCATGGGGAAATGCCTCCCTGCAGATTGGCTGGCGCTATAGCAGGCTGGGGAGTGCGGACGACCAGCCCATGAGGAAGACCAGTCCGATACCGCAGCTGTAGGCGGCTCCCAGCCAGATGAGCGACTGCTGCACGATGCGTCCGACGCTGCCACGCTGACCGCTGTTGGGGCCGAAGACGCCGGTCAGCGAAGCGGTCATCAGACCGTTCATGGCAACCAGGCCAACGGCGAAGGCAGTCAGGCCCAGCATGCCCTCTGCCGGTCCACCGAGCCGGGAGGCAAGCAGGAAGAGCATGAGCTGGCTTGGAGTTTCTGCACCGATGCCGTGAAGCATGCCGATGAGGAAGACGCTGCGGCCGTTGTAATTCCAGGCAAAGACGGCAGGACGCTGACGGTCCGGCTCAATGAGACGGAGAAACCGCCATCCGAGATTCCGGGCCAGATTGACGCCAGCAGCCAGGCGGCTGGGAACGCGGTTGCTGTGGGAGTGGGGATGCAGCAGTCCGGCGACGACGGCGATGCCCAGCAGAATGAGGGTTGCCCCGATGAGCCGCTCGGTGACCTGGTCCAGCCAGGCCGGCAGCGGAAGATGAAGCTGGATGACGGCGACGCCGAGCAGCACAACCGTGAGCGCGTGGCCGATGGCATAGAGCAGGCCAAGACGAAGCGCACGCAGGCGAGTGGTCTGGACAGCGGCGATGTCGCTGATGGCGGCCAGATGGTCGTAATCGAATCCATGGCGAAGGCCCAGAACAAGGCAGGCTGCCAGTGCGGCTTCGAGCTTCCAGTGCATTCCGTGCGTCTCCCCCCTCAGCTTACAGCAAGCGCTTGCACGGACCGCAGAGAACGGACGCGGCAGCCCGTTCTACACTGGTAGGAGTGCCTTCGAACGACGCATTTTCGCAGCTTCCGCTTCATTTTGAGGCGGAGCGTCCTGCACGGCCCGTGCGCACCAGCTGGAGTGTGAGTCAGCTGGTGGCCGAGGCGCGGACACTGGTGGAAGAGTCGCTGGGAACGGTGTGGGTGGAGGGCGAGATTTCGAATTTTCGCCCATCCTCGGCCGGACATTTGTACTTCACGCTGAAGGATGACAGCGCGCAGCTTTCGATGGTTCTGTTTCGGCGGCAGGCACTGCTGTTGCGATTTCGCCCCGAGGATGGTCTGGCGGTTCGCGTGCGGGGTGCGCTGAGCATTTATGAACAGCGCGGCCAACTGCAGATGGTGGCCGAGACGATGGAGCCGGTGGGGATGGGCAGCCTGCAGCTTGCCTTTGAGCAGCTGCGGGAACGTCTGCGGGCGGAGGGTCTGTTTGAGGCGGCACGCAAGCGGGCACTGCCATTGTTTCCGCGCAGGGTGGCCGTGGTGACCTCGCCGACCGGAGCAGTGATCCGGGATTTTCTGCAGATTGTGCAGCGACGCCATGCCGGCCTGGGAGTCTTGGTGGTGCCGGTGGCGGTGCAGGGCGAGGGCGCAGCGGCGGAGATTGAAACCGCGCTGCAACGGCTGGGCCAGCGGCCGGAACTGGCGGACGTGATCGTGCTGGCGCGTGGCGGCGGGTCGCTGGAGGATCTGGCTGCCTTCAACTCCGAGCGCGTGGCGCGGGCGATTGCTGCATGCCCGCTGCCGGTGGTCTCTGCCATTGGGCACGAGACGGATTTTACGATTGCAGATTTTGTGGCCGACCTGCGCGCACCGACGCCTTCGGCCGCGGCGGAGCTGGTGACCGGATCGCTGGAAAACGTGGGGGAACGGCTGCATGAACTGCAGCGAAGGCTGGAGCGTGCCGCGCGTTTCCAGATGCTGCAGGCCAGGCAGCACTTTGCCCAGATCCGCGAAGACCGGCTGCAGCAGCGGATGCAGCATTTGCTGCGGGAGGGTGCGCTGCAACTGGACGACCTGGCGCTGCGGCAGGAGTCTGCCATGGAGCGGCGACTGCGACGGCTGCGCGAGGGACTGGAGAGCCAGGACAAGCGACTGCATCGCCAGGATCCGCACCGACAACTGGCGATGGCCCGGATTCGCCTGACGGGGCTGCAGGAGCGGCTGCTGACTGCCGGAGTCCGGCGACCGGCCGAGGCGAGCCGACGGCTGGAGCAGGGATGGACCGCGCTGCATCAGGCGATGATCGGGCTGCTGCAGGGGAAACGCGAACAGTGCGAACGGCTGGAGATGAAGCTGGCAGCGCTGTCTCCGCTGGCGGTGCTGGAGCGCGGATATGCGCTGGTGCAGACCGAGTCTGGACGGATTGTGCGTGATGCCGACGAGCTGCAGACCGGAGACCGGATTCGCACGCGCCTGGGAAAAGGCAGTTTCCTGGGGAGGGTGGAATCGGTAGATGCAGGAGCCCAGCCCGCAGCGGACAAACGACAGGAAAAAGCAAAACTGCAAAGGAAGCCATGAGAAAGCTATTTGGTACGGATGGAATTCGAGCTGTGGCAGGCGATCCGCCACTGGATGAACAGACGGTCTACGCGGTGGGACTGGCGCTGGCCCACTCCCTGCGTCCGCTGGCCCTGGCGCCGCGCGTGCTGGCCGGGCGCGATACCCGCGCCTCCAGCGGGTGGATTCTGAACATGCTGGCTGCCGGTCTGCGCGCCGGTGGGGCTGAACTGGTGAGCGCAGGGGTGCTGCCGACTCCGGCGGTTGCCTACCTGACGCGACGGGATGGATTTCAAGCCGGAGTTGTGATCTCGGCATCGCACAATCCCTGGCAGGATAACGGGATCAAGCTCTTTGGCAGCGATGGTTGCAAGCTGCCGGATGAGGTGGAACTGGGGATTGAGGAGATCATTTTCCGGCATGCCACGGCAGCCGCGGCTCCGGCGCTGGATGCGCTGCCGCAAGTCACGGATGAACCGCATTACGCTGCGGAGTATGTTGCGTTTCTGCTGTCGCTGGTTCCGGGATTGCAGCTGGGCAATCGTCGCATTGTGGTGGACTGCGCGAATGGCGCAGCGGCTGCGGTGGCACCGGCGGTTTTTGATGCGCTGGGCGGCGAGGTGATGCTGCGGCATACGGCTCCCAATGGCCGCAACATCAATGACCACTGCGGCGCGCTGCATCCGCAGGTGGTGGCCGCGGCCGTGGTGGACGAAGGCGCTGAGATGGGCATCACGCTGGATGGGGATGCGGATCGCTGCCTGCTGGCCGGGCGGAACAACCATGTGATCAATGGAGATGCGATCCTGCTGCTGTGTGCCCGCGACATGCAGGCGCGCGGGCTGCTGACGGGCAACTGCGTGGTGGCGACAACGATGTCCAACATGGGACTGGAGGCGGCACTGCGGCGCTCGGGGATCCGGATGGAGCGGGCGGCGGTGGGCGACCGGTATGTGCTGGAGCTGATGCGGCGCACCGATGCCGCACTGGGCGGCGAGCAGTCGGGGCATATTCTGTTTCCGCATCTGGCAACGACCGGCGATGGGCTGCTGACTGCGCTGGTGGTGCTGGACGTGCTGGCCCGGCAGGGCAAGTCGCTCGAGGAGTTGACGGCGGATCTGAAGGTGTATCCGCAGACGATTGTGAATGTGAAGGTGCGGGAGAAGCTGCCGCTGGAGGGATTTCCGGCAATTCAGGCCGCGATTGCCGAGGCGGAGACCGCGCTGCGCGAGAGCGGGCGCGTGGTGATTCGCTACTCCGGGACCGAGGCGCTGGCGCGGGTGATGATTGAGGCTGAGGATGAGGCCACCATGCGGCATCATGCGGAGGCCATTGCAGCAGCCATTCGCAAGGAACTCGGCATCTGACAGGATGGGACAGGGATACGGCCAGTCGGCGTATTCTGGATTCGCCAGATCGTCCGCCTGCAACCCCTGCCGATGCAGGCCGGCGCAGGCCGGAGCACAGGAGACACGGGACTCAGGAAATACGGGGATGGAGACATCATGAGCGTGATTCGACAGGAAGACCTGATTGCAAGCGTGGCTGGTGCCCTGCAATACATCAGCTACTACCATCCGGTGGATTACATCCGCGCCCTGGCAGCAGCGTATGAGCGGGAACAGTCGCCGGCGGCCCGCGATGCCATGGCACAGATTCTGATCAACAGCCGGATGTGCGCCGAAGGGCATCGCCCGATCTGCCAGGACACGGGGATCGTGAACGCCTTTGTGAAGGTGGGCATGGATGTGCGGTTCGACGGGGAGATGGATCTGCAGCAGATGATCGATGCGGGCGTGCGTCGGGCCTATCTGGACCCGGACAACACGCTGCGCAGCTCCGTACTGGCCGATCCGGCAGGAGCGCGGCGCAATACGCGGGACAATACGCCGAGCGTGGTGAATGTGGAGCTGGTGCGCGGCAAAACGGTGGAGATTACGGTGGCAGCCAAGGGGGGCGGATCCGAGGCCAAGAGCAAGTTTGCGATGCTGAACCCTTCGGATTCCATTGTGGAATGGGTGCTGAAGACAGTGCCCACCATGGGTGCCGGCTGGTGCCCGCCGGGAATGCTGGGCATCGGCATTGGGGGAACAAGCGAAAAGGCCATGCTGCTGGCCAAGGAATCGCTGATGGACCCGATCGACATTCAGGAATTGATTGCCCGCGGACCCGGCAATCGCGCCGAAGAGCTGCGGATCGAGCTCCATGACAAGGTGAACCGGCTGGGGATTGGTGCGCAGGGGCTGGGCGGGCTGACGACGGTGCTGGACGTGAAGGTGCGGGATTATCCCTGCCATGCGGCCAATCTGCCGGTTGCCATGATTCCCAACTGCGCAGCCACGCGGCACGCACACATTGTGCTGGATGGCTCCGGACCGGTGTATCTGGATCCGCCCTCCCTGGCAGACTGGCCGTCGCTGACCTATGACGTTTCCGGGGCGCGAAGGGTGAATCTGAATACGGTCACGCGCGCCGAGGTTGCCACCTGGAAGCCGGGCGAGGTTCTGCTGCTAAGCGGCAAGCTGCTGACCGGGCGGGATGCCGCGCACAAGCGCATGACGGACATTCTGAATCGCGGGGAAAAGCTGCCGGTGGATTTCCGCGACAGGTTTATCTACTACGTGGGCCCGGTGGATCCGGTACGCGAGGAAGTGGTGGGCCCGGCCGGACCCACGACAGCAACGCGCATGGACAAGTTCACGCGGCAGATGCTGGCCGAGACCGGGCTGCTGGGCATGGTGGGCAAGGCAGAACGCGGCCCGGTGGCGATTGAGGCAATCCGCGAATTTGGCGCGGTGTATCTGATGGCTGTGGGCGGAGCGGCATATCTGGTATCCAAGGCCATTCGCAGCTCGCGGGTTCTGGCCTTCGAGGATCTGGGCATGGAGGCCATCTACGAGTTCGATGTGGTGGATATGCCGGTGACGGTGGCGGTGGATTCCAAGGGAAGCAGCGTCCACCAGACCGGACCTGCCGAGTGGCAGCAGCGCATCGCCGGGATTCCGATTCTTTCCTGATCGCAGAACCTCCCGTCCGGATGCAGCAAGGCCCGCGCATGGATGCGCGGGCCTTGCTGTTTGGGATCAATGCAGTAGAAACCTGCGAAAAGCCTAGAACTTGCCCCAGCGATAGACCATCGATCCGCCGAAGCCCAGACCGTTCTGAATGCTGGAATCGAAAGTGCTTAGGAAGTACTCCGGCGAGCAGCGCAATCCGATGCTGTTGGTCAGGTTGTACTCGATGGGCATGCTGACATTGAGTACGGGGGCGCCGCTGTCCGGATAGAGTCCCAGCAGGGGAGCCGTGAATCCGTTGGCGTCGGCAAAGTAATTGTTGAAGACGCCGCCGATCATCACGCGACCGCTGACGGAGTAGCGCGGATGCATCATGAAGCGATAGCTGGGACCGGCAAGCACAGCGTACTGGCTGATGGCCGGCTTGACCACGTTGGTGGGATTGGGGCCGAGGAACTGCGTGCCGTAGTAGCCGCGGCCATCCAGAGTGACGGCCCAGCGCTCACTGTAATTGCGGGTGAAACCGACATTCCAGGCGTAGAAGTTGACCTTCTGCAGTCCGCCGCCGACGTCTCCCTTGACGCCAGGGCCGGCAATGGTGCGCAGGAAACCCATGCCGATGTAGACCTCATAGGGGTGATCGTATTCGGCATGAATGGCTGCCGCGCGGCGCTGTTCGCGACGGGCACGCAGGCGGGCCTGCACGCTGAGCCCCTGCTCGGAGATGTTGCCGGAGGCCGGCGCCTGGGCTGCGCTGGAGGAGTAGCCATCCGCGGTGGGCGGTGTCGGCTGCTCTGCCGAAAAGGCAAGCGTGGAAAAGCTGAGAATGCAGGCGAGAGAAATCGTGGTGCTGCGAAGCAAAGACATCGGGTTTGGCGTTCCTCCGAGGGCACTGGAAACGGCACATGCCGGTGACATGTGGCCCTACATGTATTAAAGCATTCCGGGCACAGGCCGCGGGGCTGTTGGATGCCTGGCAGATAGACTGCAAAGCAGGCGATTGGTCACGATGACGGGGTTGCTGCTGTCTGCACCTTAGAAGGGAATGTCGTCATCGGTGATCTGCGTGGACTGGGCGTACTCGTCGCTGGCCGGTCCGCGCTGATCGTAGTTGCTGCGGCTGCCGGAGTATCCCCCTGCAGCGCCACCACCCTCTTCGCCACGGCCGGAGAGCAGCGAGAGGTCGGAGATGATGATCTCCGTGCGATAGACCTTTTTGTTCGTCTCCCGGTCATCCCAGCTGCGCGTGGTCAGGCGACCCTCCACGTAGAGCTTGCTGCCCTTCTTCACGTAATCGCGGACGATCTCCGCCAGCTTGGCGTAGGCCACCAGGTTGTGCCATTCGGTACGCTCCTGCTGGTTGCCCTGCTGATCCTTGTAACGCTCACTGGTGGCCAGGCTGAAGTTGGCCACGGGCTGCCCGCTCGGCAATGCCTTGAATTCAGGCTCCTTGCCGACATTGCCCAGCAGGATCACTTTATTCACACTCTTAGCCATGGAAATCTTCTCCGATAAGGTTATGCCAAAGGATAGCAGAGATGCGCCGCCTGGCGAGTCGCTCGAAGGGAACGATGCGGCCCGGACCCAGGGTCGGCGTCAGCCTTGGGGGATGCTTCGATTGCGTAGCCATTTTGCAGTCCCAAGCAGGCTGAGCAGCATGCCAAAGGGCACACACATGGCCCCGACGACCAGAAAGAACCATCCCGTGTTGGAGTGGGCTCCATCCCGGTTGATGCCGCCGAAGACGGTGGCGGTGAGCACAAGGGCGGCCAGGCCAACGGACAGGATGGACAAGCCGCCAACGAGCAACTCCCGGGTGCCGTCGCCTGTCTGTTCTGTGCGCTGCGAAGTGTGGGGCTGTTGGTTCATGGTCTTCCTGATGGCGATTCTCGCGGCTTCATGCCCGGGCTGCGGCCAGCATGGCATAGACGATGACACCGGTTACCGACACATAGAGCCAGACCGGAAATGTCCATCGCGCGATACGGCGGTGGTTTGGGATGCGTCCGCTGAGCGAAAAGAAGAAGGTGATCAGAATCATGGGCAATGCCACAACGCTGAGTAGAATGTGGCTGACCAGCAGAATCAGGTAAAACGTGCGCAGGGGACTCTGCGGGTAGTGGCTTTCCCCATGCAGGGCGTGATTGACGATGTAGCTGACGAGGAAAAGAGCGGAAAACGCAAAAGCGGTGAGCATGGCCGCCCGGTGGGCCTGGATTTTGCGCGCCCGGATGAGGACAAATCCGATCATCAGGGCCACGGCACTGAGACCGTTGAGCAGCGCATTCAAAGCAGGCAGGAAGGTGAGCCTGAGGCTGGATGGATCCGCAGCCGGATGCACGTAGATGAGCCAGAAGAGAAACAGGGTGGCAACAACACTGATGCCCAGAATGGCAAGGATGGCCGGGCGAGTCGCGGTCGATGTGGGAGCAGTCATGGTGGAGTGGTTCCTCGCAGGTTATCGAATCGTGGCAGCCAGCATGAGCCCCGTGAGCAGCAACGGCAGATACAGGACACTGACCTTGAGCAGATCCCTGGCAACCATGCGGCTTTCCGTCTCGTCGGTGGTCCGCAGAATGCGACTGAAACGCACGGTATAGGCCAGATAAAAGATTCCCAGCAGCAGGGCAAGCACGGCATAGGCAACCCCGGCCATATGCAGCCACCAGGGAGCCAGACTGACCGGGATCATGAGCACGGCGTATACCAGTGCTTCAATGACCGTGGAAAGCCCATCCGGCTGCACCACTGGCAGCATGCGAATGCCGGCACGGGCATAGTCATGGCGATAGAGCCAGGAGATGGCCATGAAGTGCGGAAACTGCCAGACGAACAGGATGGCAAACAGCGCAATGCCCTGCCACTCAATCTGGCCGCGCGCGGCCGTCCAGCCGAGCAGGGGTCCGGCGGCACCGGGGAAGGCCCCAAGAAACGTTGCAAGCGTGGTCACGCGCTTGAGCGGCGTGTAGATCGCCACATAGGTGAAGACCGTGAGCAGGGCCAGGGCAACGGTGAGCAGATTGGTGGTCATCAGCAGCGTCCAGCCGCCGAGCAGAACGGAGCCGAGCCCCAGTGCCAGACCCATGGGAAGCGAGATGCGACCGGCTGCTATGGGCCGGTGGGCGGTGCGCAGCATCCGGGCATCGGATTTGCGCTCCATGGCTTCATTGAGCGCACTGGCACCGGCAGAAACCAGCGCCACGCCAATCAGCGTCTCCACCAGCCCCCGCTGCACGCTGGTGATTCCGGATCGGATGGAGCCGAGATAAAAGCCAGCCCAGGTGGTGATGAGGACCATCATCGTGACCTTGACCTTGAACAGCTCGCGCAGATCGCCGATCAGCGAAGCCGTGGCACCCGCTGAGGGGTGCATGGCGTGCGGAGCTGCCTTGGAGGCAGAGACGTGGGCGGCGGAATCCGTGGGCGCAGAGGAACTCATCGTGATCAACTAAGACGAAATCAACTAAGACGAAGCACGGAACGAATCAAGTCACTCCGCCAGGCCCCGGGCCTGCATGCTGGGAAATGGGCAGTGCCGGGCCAATCATCGGACAAGCAACACCAGCCCTGTATCCATGATACCTGCTTCCCACTGCCGACGGGAAAGGCGGCAGGAGAATGGATTTCAGGGATGTTGATGGGACGCATCCGGAGCGGGTGGATTCCCATCCAGCCATTGCAGGATCTGAACGACCACCTGATCCGGTGAAAGCGTGTCGACCGGAATGGTTGCATGCGCCTGGCGATAGAGCGCAAGCCGCTGTTCGTAGCGAGCGGCAAGGCGGGACCGATCTGCGAGAACCGGGCGCTCATGGACGGAATCTGCCGTACAGCGGCGAATTGCCTCCGGGAGTGATACCTCCAGATGGATGAGCTTGACGGCCGGGGAGTGGAGCAGCAGTTCGCGCGTCTGCGCATCCTCCATGGCACCCCCGCCCAGCGCAAGCACCTGTGGAATCTGCGCGGGAACCGTGGCGGCGGGGTTGGGCTGCTGCGGAACCGCGAGGATCAACCGACGAATAGTCTGGTGTTCGAGCGCACGAAACCAGGGCTCGCCATGGCGGGAAAACAGCTCGGCAATGGTGCTCCCGGTCTCCGTCTCGATCAGCGAATCCGCATCCTGAAACTGCCATCCGGAGCGAGCGGCGAGCAGCCTGCCCACGGTTGTCTTCCCTGCCCCCATGAAGCCGGCCAAGGCAAGCAATGAAACCGGCGATGCAGCAGGCCGGGCGTGCGAAGGATCAGGTGCGGTCACTGGCAATGGCCTTTTCAATCTTCTGCCACAGCATATCGTCCGGCTCTTCCTCGGTGGGCAACAGCATCCGGGCTGCCTGGGCGATGGTTTCCAGCTCGGCCAGCAGTGCCTGGCACCGCGGACACTGGCGCAGATGCGGATCCTGGTCAAAATCATCGCCGGCCGCCATGCGTGCGGCCATGCCCTGCTGGAAGGCGGCGCAGTCCAGATCCACTGCCTGTGCTGAGGCGAATTCACGGGGCTGGGAGGGATTCTGTTTTTCGGGAGCAGTCATGAACGCACCTCCGTGGAGTGCCGCACGCTCAAGGCCTCGCGCAACTTCATGCGCGCCTTGTGCAACTGGGATTTGGAGTTGCCGATGGAGCAGTCCAGCATGGTTGCAATCTCATTGTGCTCGTATCCGTCGATGTCGTGCAGCATAAAAATCAGGCGGTAGCCAGCCGGCAGGTCGGCAATGGCTTTTTCCAGCGCCATGCGATCAATGGAGCCGGTCAGTTGCAGGTCCTGTGTGCCAAAGCTGCGCATGGGCCCGGACTCCGGCGAAGGATCCATCGCTTCATCCAGAGAGACCAGGTTTAACCCCTTGCGGCGCAGGTGCATGAGCACCACGTTGACGGTGAGCCGATGCAGCCAGGTGGAAAAGGCGGAGTCCCCGCGAAACGTGGCAATCTTCCGATGCAGCTGCAGAAAGGCTTCCTGGGTCAGGTCTTCTGCCTCTGTCACATTGCCAACCATTCGCAGGCAGAGGGAATAGACGCGGCGCTTGTGCAGGGCGTAGAGCTCGGCAAACGCGGCATTGTCGCCGGACTGGGCCCGGGTGAGCGTATCGTCTGCCGCATCCACACGCACACTGGCAGCGTCGGCGGGGCTTTCCACTTCAGTAACCGATGTGTCTGCCTGTCGGTTGGGCAAAGTCTCTCCCTGATTCCACAAATCTGATTGCTGCCGATTGCACCAACCACCCATTCGATGAGCCCTTGGAGTGATTTGGTTGCTGGAAATCCCCTGCAAAAGTTGTCTGCACTTATTAGTATAGTGAGCGGAAGCAAAGTCCATTCCTGGCCATCCTGAAGACGCACGCGTGTTCTTGGATCAGGGGGACGGGAAGCGGAGGTCGCAGACTATTTCCACAGTGTGGCAGCAGAATCGGACGAGCATCTGGCTGCGTGACGGTTTACGCCGGTTCGTTGCTGCGGCTGTCCTGTCTCTGGGTGCGCTGGCTGCCCATCCCCAGTCTCCGCTGCACCCCTCGCCGCTGCCGGTCACGGTGGGACCGGATGCGACACGAACCACTGCGGACCCGGCGGATATGCTGGCTGGCGATCGCCGGATGCGTCGCTGGCAGGGCGTGACCGTGGTGCGATTGGAGTTTACCGGGGTGAGCCAGGATCGGCTGACCCCGCTGCCCACCACGCTGGATGTGCAGGTGGGCAAAGCGCTGGAACCGACCGAACTGGACGCGAGCCTGCGCAGGCTCTATGCGACGGGCCTCTACGATTCGCTCGTCGTTTACGGCCACCGGGAAGGTCGCGGGGTGGTGCTTGAGTTTCGCGGAAAGCCACGGCCGTTTCTGGGAACCATCAGCGTGATTGGCGCGCGCGGGGCAAACAGCAATTCCCTGCTGCTGCGCGCCAGCAGACTCACTCCCGGGACGCCATTTTCCGATCAGACGCTGCAGCGTGGCGAAGCGTTCATGCAGCAGCAGCTGGTTCGTCTGGGCTATCCACAGGCGAAGATTCACCATGTGATCACGCCGCAGCCGCAGGACCAGTTGGTAAATCTTGCCTTTACGATAGATCCCGGCAGCCAGGCGCGCACCGGCAACATTGCGCTGACGGGCGACAGCGGCATGAACAGGGAGGATTTCGAGCGATATGCCCACCTGCGCAGCGGCCAGCATGTGACACCGGAAACCAGCAGCAAAGCCATGAATGGATTGCTGAAGGAGTATCGGCGGCAAAGCCGGCTGGAGGCAGACGTGAAGCTGGCCGAGCAGCACTACGATGCAACCCGAAATCTGGTGGACTACAAGTTTGTTGCCAATCGCGGCCCCATCGTGGAAGTGGTTGTGGATGGCGCGCACCTGGGCCAGGATAAAATCCGCTCGCTGGTTCCGGTGTACGAAGAGGGCGCGGTGGATGAAGATCTGCTGAATGAGGGCAACTCCCGCATTGCCAACTACTTCCAGCGGCTCGGATACTTCGACGTGAAGGTGCGGCATGACCGGTTGAGCGCCGTGGATCAGGCAGCGCATTCCGGCAAGGTCCGAATTGTCTATCACGTGGATCTGGGCGCGCGGCGCAAAGTGGAGCGCGTGGCGCTGGAGGGTGCGCATTACTTTGATCGCAGCACGCTGCGCGACCTGCTGAACGTGACTCCGGCGAATGCCTTTGACCGGCACGGGCTGTATAACCAGCAGCTGGTGCAGGGAGATGTGGCCGCCATCAAGGCGATCTATCAGAACAACGGCTTCTCGTCCGTGCGCGTGACGCCGCGCATCACCAGCACCAAGCCCACAAACCAGCAAGGCCGGAGCAGGAAGCAGCCGTCCGGCCTGATTGTGACCTATGCCATTGAGGAGGGTCCGCAGCAGCGCGTGCGTTCGGTGGAGATTCAGGGCAATGAACGGATCGCAAGCAAGGAGCTGACGCATCTGCTGAATACCGCGCCTGGACAGCCGCTCTCCCCGGAGAACCTGGCGCTGGATCGCGATGCCATGCGCACGTACTACCTGAGCAAAGGGTTTGATCAGTCGGATGTGGAGGTGACCGAGACGGCATCCAAATCTCAGCCCGACCAGACGCATGTGGTCTTCCATGTGCAGGAGGGCGAGCAGGTGTTTGTCCGCAATGTGCTGACGACCGGACTGCACTTCACGCGGCCGGCAACGATTGAGCATTCCGTCACCATTCATGCCGGCGACCCGCTCAACCAGTCCGCACTGCTGGACACGCAGAGAAACCTTTATGATCTGGCACTCTTCAGCGAAGTGAATCCGGTGGTGCTGAATCCGGAAGGCCAGCAGCCGCGCAAGACCGTTCTGCTGCAGACCGTGGAGGCGCGACGTTGGGATATCAGCTATGGTGCCGGGTTCGAAGTCCAGACAGGCACGGTGAATGGATCGCCGACCAGCAATCCCAATGGCACCGTCGGTGCCAGTCCGCGAGTACTGGTGCAGGTGAGCCGAAGCAATCTTTTTGGACGCGATCAGACGGCTTCCATTCGCGGCCACTATGGATTGCTGGAGCAGCAGGTGGATCTGCTCTTTCAATCTCCGCGCTTCCATAACAATCGAAATCTTGAGCTGCTGATCTCCGGCGATTACAACAACAGCCAGGATGTGGTGACCTACAGCGCCTCCACACTGCAGGCCAACTTTGGCATCACCGAGCACTTTTTCGGAGAGCATGAATGGCTGAGCAAGGCCAACACGCTGCAATACCAGTTTGTATTTCGCCGCGTGAAGGTGAATGCCAACAGCGTTCAGGTGCCCATCACCGATATTCCGCTGCTGGCACAGGCGGTTCGCGTTGGCGGTCCCGGATTGACGTGGATTCGCGACACCCGCGATGCCCCGCTGGACGCGCACCGCGGAACGTATACGAGCTTTCAGGAGTTTCTCTCTTCGGCTGTCTTCTCATCGCAGGCGAACTTCAATCAGATTGATACGTCCAACTCCAGCTACTACGAGCTTGGGCGGACGGGAATCGTCTTTGCCCGCAATACCCGCTATGGTCAGGAGCGCGCCTATGGCAACCCTGTCGATGAGTTGATTCCGCTGCCGGAGCGGCTCTACGCCGGTGGCGCCAACTCGCATCGCGGCTTTGGCATCAACGCAGCCGGACCGCGCGATCCCCAGACCGGATTTCCGATCGGCGGTGCGGGAGTTTTCGTCAACAGCCTGGAACTGCGACTGCCCCCGCCGACGCTTCCATACTTCGGAACCTCGCTCAGCTTTGTTCCCTTTCACGATATGGGCAATGTGTTCACGAATGCTTCCGATGTGTGGCCCAGCATGCTGCGTTTCCGGCAGCAGAATCGCGCCGGCTGTCGCAACCTGACCCCGATCACAACGCAGAATCCGCTGTCCGGTCCTGTGACCTCTACCGGGCAGCTTGGCACCTGTACCTTCAACTATTTTTCCCATGCCGTCGGCCTTGGCCTGCGTTACCGGACGCCGGTGGGTCCCATCCGCGTGGACTTCAGCTACAACCTGAATCCCCCGATTTATCCGGTGACCTACGACGCAATCAATAAAGTGGAGCTTGCCACTCCGTACGTGGGCGAAGGCTCGCATTTCAACTTTTTCTTCAGCCTGGGGCAAAGCTTCTGATGACCGATCCGCGACCCAATCTCGACAGCAATCGACAGCCCAGTATCAGACAGTGGCTGCGGGCGCTGCCGTGCCTGGCTGCTCTGCTGCTTTGTGTCTTCGCGCTGGGAATTTCCCTGTCGGCGCAGGAGTCTGCTGCGGCACAGCCCGTTGCAGATGCCGGGCAATGGCATCGCCTGAACGCTGTGGTTGCAGTGGTCAATCAACAGGTGCTGCTGGCCAGCGATGTGGATGAGGAGATGCGGCTGGTGCACCTGCTGCCGGGAGGCGGTACGGAAGACAACTCCGCGGCCGGTGCACTGGAGAGATTGATCACGCGACTGCTGATTGAGCAACAGATACGCATCGAAGACCCATCCCAGCTTAACCCCGACCCGCAGGAAGTGCAGAAAAGCCTGGTGGAACTTCGGCAGGATCTGCCCGGATGCAAGATTACGGATTGCATGACGGATGCTGGCTGGAGGAGCTTTCTGGCAGGGCTGAATCTGACGCCGGATCAGGTGGCTGCGTATTGGAAGGACCGCTACGCTGTGCTTGGATTTATCGGACAGCGATTTCGCAGCGGCATCAGCGTGCGTCCGGAGGAGATTGCCAGCTACTACAACAAAACTCTGGTCCCGCTGTATCGCAACCGGGCGGAGGCGCCAACACTTCCATCGGTCTCCGCACGGATTGAAGAGATTCTGCTGCAGCAGCGCGTGAATGCGATGCTGGATGATTGGGTGCAGTCCCTGCGAGAACAGGGCAAGATCGAAATTGTGGATGCGTCACTCCGCGATGCCGTGGAGCAGATGGACGCCCGATCCAAAGCGGAAACGCAGACGACCCCGCAGAAGCGCGGAGATGCCGCACCATGAACGAAGAGCCCGAGAACGAAAAGCAGCATGAGATCGAGGAGATTCTGGAGCGGGTTCAGGCGGGCAGCCGCTGGCTACGCCACGCACTGATTGTTGCCGGCTTCTTCGCTGCCATTGCTGCCGTCACTCTGGTTGCGCTCTATCGGGTGGTGAATTCTGCCCAGACGCAGACACAGGTTCGACACTGGCTGATACACCGGCTGGACCAAACCACGGGCGGACGCACGGAAATCGGGCAGTTGCAGTGGGATCTGCTGCATCAGACTGTGGATCTGGACAACGTCACGATCCACGGTCTGGAACATGCCGGTGAAGCTCCCTGGTTTCATGTGGACCATCTGCACCTCCATGTCGGTGTTGTGGGGCTGCTGCAGTCCGGTGTGAGCACGCATTTGGTGCTGCAGGAGGCGCGCATTCAGTCTCCGCGATGGCACTACGAGATCTACGCAGACGGCTCCACCAATCAACCGCATCCCAAGCGAACTCCGAAGCCGGGCAAGCCTTTTCTGGATACACTGTTTGACTTGCGCATCGGCAATCTGCAGGTGGCAAACGGTGTGTTGCTGCTGGCGAATCGGACAGTTCCGGTGGACTTCCAGGCACGCAATGCCTCGCTCTATCTGGGGTGGCTGCCGTCGGTGGCAGCGACCCGGCAAAGCTCCACGGCCACACCGGCTACGCAGGCCGATGGAATCTATCGCATTGTTGTGGATCTGAAGCAGATTGCTTTCTGGCAGGGCCCGCTCGCGGATAAGGTTCCTGCGATGCAGTCTGCACTGACCGTGCGCGCGCTGCTGCATCGCGATCATCTGGATCTGGAAGAGCTGCGCCTGGCTGCCATGCAGCAGACGTTGACGGTGCATGGCACGATCCGGAATTTTGCCGATCCGCTCTGGAATTTCAGCACCAGCGGGGCTATGGATCTTCGCGTTGTGCTGCCTGCAACGGGCTTCCCTGCCCTGCCGGAAGGCGTCGCCACGCTGAATTTTCAGGTGAATGGCCATGGAGCCGACTATGTGGCGGAAGGAACGTTGCTGGGAACCAATGTCCGCTACAAGGATGATATTGCCGATGCCCATGTGAACCGCGTGACGGCGCATTTTCGCGCAACTCCGGCCCTGCTGACGGTGACGCAGATTGCTGCCCTGCTGAAGGAAGGTGGGGAAATCGATGGGGACTTCACCTACGACAACTGGCTTTTCCCCACCCCGCACCCTGGCAGTCCGGAGGAGCATCGCTACCTGGCGGCGCACCAGAAAGTTCCCACGTCCACGGCTCGAATCCATGCGAATCTACATCAAGTTTCTCTGGATACGATTCTGCTGGATCTGGCCTCACCGCAGTTTCGCCATCTGGGCTTTGATGCCCAGGTGAATGGCTCAACCCTGACCACATGGACAGGACTGGCCTATGATCTTGCGATTGAGGGGCATCTGCAATTGACGCCCACAGGATTGCAACGGAGCGGACTGGCGGCCGTGCATGGCTCGCTGGATGGAACATTCCACGCCGGCAGCGGCGACATCGCCATTGCGCAGATGCTGATTCAGCTTCCTCATAGCACCGTCTCCGGCTCTGGAACCCTGGGCGTCTTCCCCATCAACAAACCCTCCCGGATGCAGCTGGAAATGACCTCCAGCGATCTGACGGAGTTTGACGCATCGCTGCGTGCCCTGCAACTGAAGTCCGGCAATCGCGTGGGTGCAGCCGCGCTTCCTGCGGTCTTCGATCAGCCTGAACTGCACGGCAGCGGCACGTTTCGTGGGACGTTCACCAATTCGTGGCTCACCCCGGTTGTGGATGGCCATGTGACGGCAACCCATGTGGGGATTGAAATTCCCGAGGCCGGCGCGGATACTCCCCCGAAGTTTGTGGATTGGGATTCTGTGGATGCCGATGGTCGATACTCGCCTGCCAGCATCCTGGTGCGCAGCGCACTCCTGCATCGCGGCAATGCAACCCTGAAGCTTGCTGGCGAAATTGACAGCTCTGATCCGAACTACAATCTGGCCGATACTGCCGATGAATTTGACACCCATGCCATGCTGCGCGTGGTGGCCGATGTGCAGCAGTACCCGATTCGGGATCTGCTGCCGCTGGCGGATATTCGCGCTCCGCTGGATGGCGAACTGAGCGGCCACGTTGCCCTCAAGGGCAGGGCTAATGCGCTGGTGGGCAATGCCAATCTCCGGGTTGCCCATCCCATGATTCATGGAGTGGAACTCAGCAGTGCGGACATGTCCCTGACGATGCACGACCAGACGATGGATGTGCAGCGGCTGCACCTGATGCAGGGAAAAGGTAATGTCTCGGCTCAGGGCAGCATTCATTTTGCGGACAAGACCTTTCATGCCAGTGCGGATGGCTCATTGATTTCTGTTGCGCCGTTGCTTGCGGCCTCCTCGAGCACGATGAGCCTGCAGGGATTGCTGCAATTCCATGCCAGCGGGGATGGATCCCTCGACAACCCTCATCTCCTTGCCCATGGCGTGCTGGGCAGGATTCAGCTTGCCGATCAACCGTTTTCCGATCTGAATCTGGATGCGGAGATGCGCGATCATCAGGCGGCTTACTCGGTGCGCTCCAAACAGAGCGCTGGCGATCTGCTGCTGCAGGGGAAGACGGAAATGCAGGGGCAGCTGCCGACCGAAGCCAATCTGTCGCTGACACATTTCGACCTGGGTGCAGCGCTGGAGATGATGCACATCACCGGCATTACAGGGCAATCCGATTGGGAGGGTACGGGATATATTGCCGGGCCGCTCGCTCAGCCAAAGGCCATGCATGGAGAAGCCAGACTGAATCAGCTGACGGCCGTGCTGGAAGGCGTTCCGCTCAGCAGTCATGGGGATGTGCACCTGGTTTTGGCCAATGGGATTGCCCATCTTGATCCGGTGGAAATTACCGGGGAAGATACGGATGTTCACCTGCATGCGGATGTGCAGATAGTTGGAAATCAGCAACTGGATATTGCCGCGCAGGGCGGGGTGAATCTTCGCCTGATGGAGTCGCTGGACAGCGATCTGGTCGCATCCGGCAGTTCGCAGTTTCGTCTCAGCGTGAACGGCACCCTGTCCAAACCCATCCTGGGCGGCGATGTCACCTTCCACCGCGGGGCGCTGGCGCTGCGCGACTTTCCGAATGGATTGAACCAGATCGAAGGCCGACTGGAGTTCAGCCAGAACCGCCTGGAAGTGCGGTCGCTGACAGCCACCAGTGGAGGTGGAACGCTGCAGGTGGGTGGCTATCTCGGCTTCCAGAATGCACTCTATGCCGACCTGACCGCGACGGGCAAAGAGATACGGATCCGGTACCCGCAGGGCGTCAGTTCGCTGGCCGATGCCAAACTACGGCTGCAGGGCCCGCAGAACCATCTGCTGCTGAGCGGCAATGTCGTGGTCACGCGATTTGCCATTGGCTCGGATCTGGATCTGGCATCCCTGAGTTCGCCATCCACGAGCGTGCAGCCGGTGGTCGGATCCGACGCACCATCGAATCATCTGCGGCTGGATGTGCACCTGACCACTTCGCCCATGCTGACCTTCCAGAATGCCTACAACGCAAAGCTGGCAGGCGATGCCGATCTGCATCTGCGCGGAACATTGGCTTCCCCCTCTGTGCTTGGCAAGATCTCGCTGACCGAAGGCAGCGCATCCATTGGCGGAACGCGCTATGAGCTGCAGCGTGGCGATATCACCTTCAATAACCCGGTTCGCATTGAGCCCAACATCGACCTGGATGCCACGGCTCGAGTGGAGGATTACGACATCATTCTTGGCCTGCATGGCACGCCGGGCCGGCTGAAGATCAGCTACCGCTCCGAGCCGCCGCTGCCGGAGACAGACGTGATCTCGCTGCTGACGCAAGGACAGACCACGGAGGAGCAGTCCGTCTATGTGCAGCAACAGCAGCAGCAGGCGGGAGACAATCCGGAGACGGCCATGCTGCTGGGCGGAGCCTTGAACGCGACCGTGTCCAATCGGGTGCAGCGACTCTTCGGCTCCGGAGCCGTGCGCGTGGACCCCAATTTTATCGGGTCCGTCGGCAACTCCTCTGCGCGCGTGACGGTGGTGGAGCAGCTGGGACCCAATCTGACATTTACCTTTGCCAGCAACGTGAATACCACCGCGCAGCAGC
>JAJZGG010000038.1 GCA_021804965.1 Acidobacteriota bacterium | reverse complement strand
GGCCGTGCCTTGCCCACCAGCGCATTCATATTCGCGCCGTCCATATAGAGCAGCGCGCCCTTGGCATGCAGCACGTCGGCAATGCGATGAATCTCGCTTTCAAAGACGCCGATCGTCGAGGGATTCGTCAGCATCAGCGCCGCCGTATCCTCATCCACAATGCGCTCCAGCTCGGCCACATCCACCATGCCCAGCGCATTCGACTTCAGGTTCTGCACCTCATAGCCGCAGATCGCCGCCGTGGCCGGATTGGTTCCATGCGCCGAGTCCGGCACAATGATCTTGCGCCGCGCATTGCCGCGCGATTCATGATAGGCCCGCACCAGCAGGATGCCGGTAAACTCCCCATGCGCGCCCGCTGCCGGTTGCAGCGTGATCGCGTCCATCCCCGTGATCTCGATCAGGCACTGCTCCAGCTCGCGGACCACCTCCAGCGAGCCCTGCGCCAGCGACTCCGGCTGATACGGATGCGCCTCCGCAATCCCCTCCAGCCGCGCCACAAACTCGTTCACCCGCGGGTTGTACTTCATCGTGCACGAGCCCAGCGGATACATCCCCAGATCGATCGCGTAATTCCACGTCGAGAGGCGCGTAAAGTGGCGGATGATCTCAATCTCGCTCACCTCCGGCAGCGGTGCCGGCTCGCTGCGGAAGGCATCGCCCAGCAGCGCCGCAGCGTCCACCTCCGGGACGTCCAGCGGTGCCAGCTTCACGGCGCGCTTGCCCGGTGAGGACTTCTCAAAGATCAGCCCTTCGTTCTGTGTCGGATGCGTGCGCACCTTGCCCAGCGTGGTGTTCCGAGGCGTATGCGCGGAGACGGGATGCATGGTTTCCATTCTGTTTACACTCCCACCGCACTGCTCGTTGCCAGAGCCTGTGCTGCTGCTTCCATCTGTGCCCGCGTGTTCAACTCCGTCACGCACCACAGCGTTGCCTGTCCCAGCTCCGGATACCAGCGCGTCAGATCCACGCCGCCCAGAATGCCCTGCGCACGCAGCCGCGCCTGCATCTCGGCCACCGGCTCCTCGGAGGTGAGCACAAACTCGTTGAATCGCGGACTGGCTTCAAACAGGCAGTTCTGGCCCGGCTGCGCCGTAAGCGTGCGCCGTGCAAACTCCGTCTTCGCCAGATTCTGCATCGCCAGTTCGCGCAATCCTTCCTTGCCATAGACCGTCAGATACACCGTCGCCATCAGCGCCACCAGCGCCTGATTCGTGCAGATGTTCGAGGTCGCCTTTTCGCGCCGGATATGCTGCTCGCGTGTGGCCAGCGTCAGCACAAATCCGCGATTTCCATCCGCATCCAGCGTCTGTCCGGCCAGTCGGCCCGGCATCTGGCGAATGTACTTTTCGCGGGTCGCAATCACGCCGCAGAACGGCCCGCCGTAGCTGATGGCCACGCCAAACGACTGCGCCTCCAGCGACACGATATCGGCCTCCACCGGCGGCCGCACCGCACCCAGCGAAACCGCCTCGGCGATGGAAACAATCAACAGCGCGCCCTTGGCATGGGCAATCTCCGCAATCGCCGGAATATCCTCGATCACGCCAAAGAAATTCGGCGACTGCACCAGTACGCATGCCGTATCTTCGGTGATCGCCGCATCCAGCAGCTCCAGTTGGATGCGCCCCGTTCGCGGGTCATAGCCGACCGTCGTGCTTGGCAGCCCCTGATGCTGTGCGTAGGTCGCCATCACCTCGCGATACTCCGGATGCACCGTCTGCGCAATCACCGAATGGCTGCGCCCGGTGATTCGCGCCGCCATCATCACGGCCTCGGCCGCGCCCGTCGAGCCGTCATACATGCTCGCGTTGGCCACGTCCATCCCCGTCAGCTCGCAGATCATTGTCTGGAACTCGAAGATCGCCTGCAGCGTGCCCTGCGTAATCTCCGCCTGATACGGCGTGTAGCTGGTCAGGAACTCTCCGCGCTGCACAATGGAATCAATCACCACCGGCCGATAATGCCGATAGCATCCCGCACCCAGAAAGCTCGCGTAGCCGGAGCCATTCTGTGCCGCAGCCTTGCGGAAGTATTCAATGATCTCGCTCTCGCCCATCTGCGGCGGAATCTTCAGGTCGCGGCGCAGACGATACTCTTCCGGAATCGCAACGAAGAGATCGTCCACATGACGTGCGCCGATCTTCTCCAGCATGGAGTTCCGTTCGGCAGGGGACTTCGGCAGGTAGCGCATGTTTACTTTCCGGTCTCTTCCGCAATGAATGCTTCGTATTCGGCTGCCGTCAGCAGGGTGTCCATCTGGGCCACATCGGCCAGCTCCACCCGGATCATCCATGCAGCATAGGCATCCTCGTTCACCTTGTCCGGCGCCGTGGCCAGCTCAGGGTTGATCGCCGCCACCGTCCCGCTGATCGGGGAGTACAGATCGCTGACCGCCTTCACGCTTTCCACGGAACCAAAGGTCTGGTTCGCAGTCACCGGATCGCCCACCTTGGGCAGGTCCACGAAGACAATATCTCCCAGCGTGCTCTGGGCATAGTCGGTAATGCCGACCGTCCCCAGTGTGCCTTCCACGGAGATCCATTCGTGTTCTTTGGTATAGCGCAGGTGCGTCGGGCAGGCCATGATTGTCCTCTTTTCGTCACGCGGTTTGTCGCGCGAAATACCCTTTCAGTGTAACCGGACAGGGGTCGCAGCCGCACGGCGGATCACCGCCCGCCCGCGGCCTTTTGTTCACCGGATGGCAAGAAGCGGATTCCCTTCACCGGGAGACGCCAAAGCCCGGATACGGCTCCAGCGGCACCAGCGCCAGAATCTCCAGCAGCCCGGCCTTGCGGATGGGCAGGCTTTCAATCATCGCCTCCACCTCAGCCACCGACCCGGCCTCCCACAAAATCGCCGCCCCGGCCAGATCCCCGCGTTTCCAGATCTGCCGCAACGCGCCAGCCGTATACAGCTCCCGGATGCGCCCCGTCTCGGCAGAAACCAGCTCAGGGGTAAATGCTGCCGGATCATCCATCCTCCGGCGACTCAATGTCAAAACCTGCATGAAAACCTCCGCGTCACGACTTCGCCCGCTTGTAAAACGGCGTTGGCACCTGCCTGGCGCGCACACGATTCGCCCGCACCTGCACAAACACATCTTCCTTGCTCTCGGCCACCGCGCGCGGCACATAGGCAAACGCAATATTCGTCTTCAGGAACGGTGCCGGCGAGCCGCTGGTCACCGTCCCAATCGTCTCTCCAGCCTCGTTCAGCACCGGATATCCATCCCGGGCAATGCCGCGCTCCACCATCTCCAGCCCCACCAGCTGGTTGGCTGGTCCGCCGGCATCCTTCAGCGCCTGCAGGGCCGCCCGACCCAGAAAATCCGCAGGCTTGCCCAGCTTCAGCCAGCGCTCCAGCCCGGCCTCCAGCGGTGTAATGCTGTCGGAGATTTCGTGCCCATAGAGCGGCATGCCAGCCTCCAGTCGCAGCGTGTTGCGCGCGCCCAGTCCGCAGGGCAGAATACCGAACTCCGCACCCGCCTCCATCACCGCATTCCACACCTTCTCGCTCGTCGCCACATCGGACGGGATGTAGATCTCAAACCCGTCCTCACCCGAGTACCCCGTGCGTGCAATCAGCGTGTTGTGTACCCCTGCCACCTGTCCAAAAGTGAAGCGATAGTTGCGTATCGCCGCCAGATCCACCTTTGTCAGCTTTTGCAGCGTCTCCAGCGCGCGTGGCCCCTGAATGGCCAGTTGCGAATAGTAGCTGGAGTAGTCGCTGATGTGGATTCCGTGGGTCACCCCCACCTGCGAGCGGATCCACGCGTAATCCTTGTCCTTGGTCCCGGCGTTCACCACCAGCAGGTAATCATGCTCTCCAAGCTTGTGGACCAAAATGTCATCCACCACTGTCCCGTTCGGCGTCAGCAGCGCCGAGTACTGGGCCTGGCCGATCTCCAGCTTCGAGGCGTCATTCATGGTGATCCGCTGTACCGCATCCAGCGAATTCGGACCGCGAAACTGGATCTCGCCCATGTGCGAGACATCGAAAAGCCCCACCGCTGTGCGCACGGCCATATGCTCGGCAATCAGGCCGGAGTACTCCACCGGCATATCCCAGCCGCCAAAATCCACCATCTTGGCCTTCAGCGCACGATGCGTCGCATTCAGTGCCGTCTTTTTCAGTTCCGGAGTCTGTTCAGTCATTCCACTTCCTTTTGGGCCTCTGGTCCAAGGCCATCCAGATTGACAATAGGTCGGCCTTGCCTTCCCGGTCAATGCTGTACACACAGTTCAGTCCTGCCCGATGAAACGCCCCTGCCATTCCACGCCACCCGGCCTCGCAGTCCGCGGAAGCTGGCGACCTCGGCAACTTGCGATAGGATGAGAGGCAACCCAAGGATCGGAGTCTTGCATGAACGATAAAATTCGCGGTGTTCTCGCCATCCTCGTCGGCATCTTTGCCATCTATGAAAGCTGGCGTCTGCACCAGATGCGCCCCGGCCACTGGCAGGTCTGGTTTGAACTGGTCCTCGGCATCGGAGTCATCGGTTTGGGCATCTGGCGCCTGCGCCGCAATCCCAAATCCAAGCTCGACGAACTGCTGAAATAGCCTGCCGCATGGCCACCCTCTACAACCGCATTCAGGGGCGCAACCTGGATCGCCTCAGCGCCTTGAGTGACGGCATCTTTGCCGTCGCCATGACGCTGCTCGTGCTCGATATCCATCTGCCTGCTGCACAGTCCATCCATTCCCAATCCGAGCTTCTGCATGGCCTGGCGACACTGACACCGCAGTGGGTGGTCTATCTCATGAGCTTCCTCACGCTCGGCATCTTCTGGGCCGGGCAGCAGACGCAGTTGAACCACATCGCCGAAGGCAGCCGCGATCTCACCTGGATTCACCTCTGCTTCCTCTTCTCCATCACGCTTCTGCCGCTCTCCACGCGGCTGCTCGGCGAGTTCATGCTCTACCCGGCAGCGGTGCTCCTTTACTGGGCCAATCTCCTCCTCGCCGGAGCCATGCTCTTCTGGAGCTGGAAGCATGCCAGCTCCCACGGGCTCATCCGCCCGGACACTCCGCCCGAGGTGCAGGCAGCCATTTGCAGGCGCATCGGCATCGCACAGTCGCTCTATGCCGCCGGAGCCGCGCTCTGCTTCTATCGCACCTGGCTCAGTGTTGCCGTCATCGTGCTCGTGCAGTTGAACTACGCCGGCGCCCCGGCCATCCGCCGCCATCGCGGCGCCGGGAGCAGCTCCTAGGGCCTGTTCACACTTCTGGGGTGGTGGCGACGGAAGGCCATTTTGCCCAGGTCAGGATTCGGGTTGGGAAGCGAGGAGTGACAGATACCGGGTGTAGTCCATTACCAGGCTATGGGGCGACGAGCGACGCAGAGATGGGGAAAATGGCCCCCGTCCCTTCGGGTTGCGGGGAAAATCCGGCCATACCTTCGTTGTCGTCCTCGGTTGTGGGGCCGCCACAGCCTTCGGACTCCGCCTCGTCTGGCCGGATTTTCCCTCGCAACGCCATCCACCCCAGAAGTGTGAACAGGCCCTAGACAATCTCGCGGTATTCCCCAAAAACTCCACGCAGCGTATCCGCAATCTCGCCCACCGTAGCCTCGGCCTCCACGGCTTCCACAATCGCCGCCATCAGGTTGCCGCTGCCGCGTGCCACATCCTGCAGATGATCCAGTGCCGCCTTCCATGGGCCGCTGTTGCGGCGTTGCCGATAGGCGCGCAGCCGCTCCACCTGGCGACGTTCCAACTCCGGGTCCACCTTCTGCAGCGGGATCTCTGCCGGCTCAGCCTCCTGGAATCGATTCACACCCACCACAACGCTGTCCCCGGCATCCACCCTGCGCTGCCAGGCATACGCAGACTGCTGAATCTGCTGCTGCACCCATCCGGTTTCCACCGCGCGCAGCACGCCGCCATGGGCCTGGATCTGGGCAAACAGCGTATGCGCCTCCGCCTCCAGCCGATCCGTCATCGCTTCCACCGCATACGATCCACCCAGCGGATCGGCCATCTCCGCCACGCCGCTTTCATAGGCCAGAATCTGCTGCGTGCGCAGCGCAATGCGCGCAGCCGTTTCCGTCGGCAGCGCCAGCGCCTCATCGTAGCCGTTGGTATGCAGGCTCTGCGCACCGCCCAGCACCGCAGCCAGCGCCTCCAGCGCCGTGCGCACAATGTTGTTCTCCGGCTGCTGCGCCGTCAGCGTCGATCCTGCCGTCTGCGCATGGAAGCGCAGCATCCACGCGCGCGGATTGCGCGCATGAAACTCATCCCGCATCCATCGCGCCCAGATTCTCCGCGCCGCGCGAAACTTGGCCACTTCCTCCAGCAGATTCGAGTGGGCATTGAAGAAGAAGCTGAGCCGCGGGGCAAAGTCGTCAATCAGCATCCCCGTGCCCAGCGCTGCCTCCACGTATGCCCGTCCATTGGCCAGCGTAAAGGCGATCTCCTGTGCCGCCGTCGATCCAGCCTCGCGCATGTGGTAGCCGCTGATCGAGATCGTGTTCCAGCGCGGCACCTCGTCTCCGGCCCATCGCATCAGGTCCGTCGTCAGCCGCAGCGAGGCCGACGCCGGATAGATATACGTGCCGCGCGCAATGTACTCCTTCAGAATGTCATTCTGCACCGTGCCGGATAGCTCACGCATCGCCACGCCCCTGCGTCGCGCCGCCACCGCATACATGGCCAGCAGCGTCGTCGCCGTCGCGTTGATTGTCATTGACGTCGAAACCTCGCCCACCGGAATCCCGTCAAAGAGCCGCTGCATATCCTCCAGCGAACTGATCGCCACGCCCACGCGCCCCACTTCACCGGCCGCCAGCTCCGCATCGGAGTCGTACCCGGTCTGCGTCGGCAGGTCAAAGGCCACGCTGAGCCCGCGTGCGCCCTGCGCCAGCAGGTAATGGTAGCGGCGGTTGGAGGCCTCCGCATCGCCCATCCCGGCATACTGCCGCATCGTCCACAGCCGCGTCCGGTAGCCATCCGGCTGCAGTCCACGCGTATACGGAAACTCTCCCGGCAACGAGTGGTCCACGCCCTCCGGCGCTTCCGTCAAACGATCTTCCTCGGTATAAAACGTCTTCGCTTCCGGCATCCCGACACTTCTCTCCTGCGCCCATGAGTCTAGCCGCTGGCCCCTGTTTCTGGCCACCGCGCCGCAGGTGGTTCAGCTCAGATTCTGGAAGTACGCCGCCACATCGCGCCAGTTGTTCACGCGATCAAAGCCGCTGACCGTCATGTTGTGCGGCGCCGTGTACAGAATGCCCGTGCCTTCAAAGCGCGCCAGGTTGCGCGGCAGGTCATCAATCAGATAATCCGCACGCAGAATGCCCTTGTCCCCGCAATACACATAGCGCGAAGGCGGCAGAAACGGAAAGTGCTGCTGCAGCCACCGATACTTGGCGCGGAAGGAACTCGGCACGGACATGGCCTGCGTTGCGATGTACACATCGAAGCGCTGCGACAGCTCCTGCAGCACCTCCTGCGCATCCGGAAAAATCGGCAGGTGCGCAAAGAACTCCTCGTCATCCAGATAGGCACGCAGGCTGCTCTGCCGGTCAGTGGATACCACCTCCCACAGCCCTTTGCCGAAGAGTTCCTCGCGCGTGACCGCTTCGCCAAACTCGTCGTTATAGCGACGCAGGTGCTCGCCGAGCGTATCGGCCATCACCTCGTCCATGTCCACGCAGATTCGTTTCATCGTCCTGATGCCAGTGTTACACAGCGGCCAGTTGCTCCTCCACCCGTCGCCGTGCTTCTGCGGCTGCCTCGCCGCGATACCGCTGGTCCACCGCATCGGCCGCAATCCATCCCGACATCATCACCATCGGCATGCCCGGGCCCGGATGCGCCGCGCCACCGGCCAGAAACAGCCCATCCACATCGCGCCGACGGTTGGACGGCTTGAAGGCTCCATTCCACTTTCCATGGCTCGCCAGCCCATAGATCGCCCCATTCAGCACCTTGTACCGGTTGTGAATATCCACCGGCGTCAGATGCCGCTCAAACACAATCCGCTCCTCCAGATCGGGCATGCCTGCCGTACGCTTCAGCTTGTCCAGAATCACCTGCCGATAGCGCGGAAACATCTCGTTCCAGTCATGCTCCGGCCGCAGATACGGCGTGTGCACCAGCACATACAGCGCATCGCCGCCATCCGGTGCCGTGGCCGCTTCCGTGCGCGTCGTCGAGGCCAGATAGCACGTCGGGTCCGGTGCCGGCTGGCCCAGATCATAGATGTGATGAAACTCCTCATGCGCATCGCGCGAAAACACAAAGCAGTGGTGCGCCAGATGCTCGTACCGCTTCTTCAACCCGAGGTACAGCACGACTCCCGAACACGCCGGCTCGTAGCCTCGCTCCTTCTCAAACCGCTTCGCCACTTCGCCGCCAATCAGCTCCCGATAGGTGCGCACCGCGTCCTCATTGGAAACCACCGCGTCGAACCGATGCGTCGCTCCATCGGCCGTCACCACTCCGGCAGCCTTGCCGTTCTCCATCAACAGCCGCGAGACCTCGGTCGCCGGATGGTAGACCACGCCCAGCTCCCGGCCCAGCTTCACCAGTGCCTCCGGCACCGCGCGCGTTCCCCCCATCGGATACCAGATTCCCTCCTCCGATTGCATGTGCCCAATCGCGCACAGAATCGCCGGCGAGGCATCCGGCGAGGAGCCCACATACTGCGTGTAGTGATCCAGCATCTGTGCCACGCGCTCGTCGGGAATATATTCGCGGATCGTTCCGGCAACCGTCTTGCCCAGCCGCATCTTCATCACGTCCCGCAGCACATCAATGGAAAACGCTCCCTTCAGGTCCAGCGTATCCATCATCGAGCCCACCGGCCGCCAGAAGAAGAACTTGTTGCTGATCGTATGCAGCTGCTCGGAGAGCTGCTGAAACTGCGCAAACCCATCGCCCATGCCGACCTTCAGCTCGTTCAGCGAACGCGCCATCGCCTGCACATCGTCCTTCAGGTCCAGCACCAGTCCGTCATCAAAGAAGCAGCGCCACTGCGGATCCAGCCGCACCATGTCCAGATAATCTTCCAGCCGCCGACCTGCCTCGGCAAAGATCCGTCGCAGCACCGAAGGCCGGATCAGGATCGTCGGACCCATGTCAAAGCGGAAGCCGTCTTCGCTAAGCTCGGCCGCCTTGCCGCCCAGCCAGGGATTTTTCTCAAAGACCTCCACCTCATAGCCGCGTGCCGCCAGCGTTGCCGCTGCCGCCAGCCCGCCCAGTCCCGATCCGATCACTGCCATGCGCATGCGCTTACTCTCCGTCATGATGCTGCACTCCTGATGCTGCTGTTGGTTGAAACTTCGCTGCTAAAACGTTCTTCTCTTCCGGCTTCGCTGGCGTCAGCTCGCGCATCGGCGGAATCATCGCGCGCAGCCCTGCCACACGCGTCCGCCAACCCACTCCATAGAGGACGCGCATCGCGGCTGCAAGCAGCCTCCCGTGGGACGCCGTCAGCGGCTCATAGCTGCGCCTGGAGCCGCTCCGCTGCACCTGCACCACACGCGGACGCGTCATCGCCAGCAGTCCTTCCCGTCCGCGCGTCACGCCAAATCCGCTGCGTCCTGCTCCGCCAAAACCAATCCGTGGATCGGCCGTCGGCAGAATCAGATCGTTGATCACCACATGGGACACATCCAGCTGCCGGGCCAGTCGGCGCGCCGCAGCTTCCGGCCCAAAGATCGCCGCAGAAAGCCGATACGGGCATGCGCCGTGCGCCGCCACCGCCGCCTCTTCCGCATCCACACGCATCACGCTCAGGATCGGCCCAAAGGCCTCGCCCTGCATCGCCAGCATCGTGGGCCCGGCCTGCAGCAGCAGCGTCGCGCCCACCCCGTCTGCGTTGCCCATGCAGCCGTCCACCGCCGCCCGCGCGCCCTGCGCCACGGCATCGCGCACCATTGCCTCCAGCCGCGCCCGCGTCGCCTCGCTCACGCACACCACCGGCAGCTCCGCCAGCCGCTCCTGCAGTCGGCCTTCCACTCGCGCAGCCTGCTCCGGCTGCAGCCCAACCAGAAACAGCCGTCGCGGCGCCATGCAGGTCAGTGAGCCATTCAGTCGCATGCCAAACAGCAGCGCCTGCAGCAGCCGATCCTCGTCCACCCCCGGCAGCACAAAGACCGTATCCCAGCCGGAAAGCTCCATCGTCGTTGGGGTCAGCGTCTCTGCCGTCTGGTGCAGCACGGCCGTTCCCGTCTCTGCCGATCCGGTTAGCACAACCCAATCCACCCCGGCCTCAATCGCAGCCGACGCCGCCTTCGCATCCCCCTCCAGCACCCGCAGCAGATGCGGCGGCAAACCCGCCTGCACCAGCATCGCCGTCAGCCGCCGCGCCACCGCTTCGGTGCCCGGTGCCGGCTTCCACACCACTGCGTTTCCCGCCGCCAGCGCCTGCAGCACCTGAATCCCCGCCAGCAACAGCGGATAGTTGCCCGGTGCCAGAATCAGCACAATCCCATGCGGAATCCGCTCGATCTCGCTCTGCGTCCCCATCAGCCACAGCGGCCGCCCACCGGTGCCCACCCGCTTCCGGCGCAGCAGTCTTTCCGCCTCGCGCTCCAGCATGCGACAGGCCGCCAGCAGCGGCATCACCTCGGCCACCAGCGACTCGGCATCGTTGCGCTCAAGCGCGCCGCACACCCGGTTCGGGATCGAATCGGCCATCGCTGCCGGGTCCTCCGCCACCGCCTGCCGCAGGGCACGCACAACGCGCACACGCGCACCGACCGCAAGCCTCGCCCAGGCCTGCTGTGCCGTGCGCATCTGCCGGATTTCTGCCGGATCCATTCGTCTCCCGCCTTACCGTCCCCTGCCTTGTCGTTCCAGTCTTGCCGTTCCAGTCTTGCCGTTCCAGTCTTGCCGTCCTGCGCCTGCCGTCAGCGCGCTGCTTCGTACGCGGCGCTCGGACCCATCTGCTGCAGTCCATCCCAGCGCAAATCCATCTCCAGGTCTTCCAGCAGCAGCCGCGAGCTGATCCGCGCCGACTCAAAGATCACCGGCAGCCCACTGCCCGGATGCGTGCCTCCACCCACCAGATACACTCCGTCCACATCCTCAAAGCGATTATGCGGCCGCAGATGCAGCATCTGGTCCAGCGTATGCGCCATGCTGAACGTCGCGCCCAGGTGCAATCCAAACTCGCTCTTCCAGCTCACCGGAGTCAACCGGCGTTCCACGCGAATGCGCCGCTCCAGATCCGGAATGCCGATCTTCTCCAGCTGCTGCAGGGCTACGCTGCGCAGCTGCTCCTCCTGCTTCGACCAATCCACCTGCCGATCCTCATGGGTCACCGGAACCAGCACATAGAGCGTGCTTTTCCCGTCCGGCGCCAGCGTGCGATCCGTCACGCATGCATTCTGCACATAGAAGCTCGGATCCTCCATCGTCAGCCGATGGTCGCGCTCAATATCGTGCAGATTTTTCCGGTAGTCGGCAGACAGATAGATCGTGTGATGCGGCAAATCCTCCAGCCTGCCATCAATGCCCAGATACAGCATGAACGTCGAGCAGGAGTAGCGCTTGGAGGCAATCCGCGCATCCTTCCACCGCCGCCGCACGGCATTCGGAATCAGCTTCTGCATCGCCATGGCAAAGTCGGCATTCACCACCACCGCATCCGCCGGCAGATACTCCCGGTCGGTTCGCACGCCCACCGCGCGTCGACCCTCGGTGCGAATTTCTTCCACCGGGCGATCCAGCAGGATCGTCACTCCCATCTCTTCGGCCAGCCGCGCCATCGTCCGCGTCACGGCACCACAGCCGCCAATCGGATGGAACACGCCGTACTCATACTCCAGAAACGAGAGAATGCTGAACAGGCTCGGGCAACTGAAGGGAGACATGCCAAGGTACTTCGACTGGAAGCTGAAACCCAGCCGGATTCGCTCATCCTTGAAGTGACGGCTCAAATCCTGATCCAGCGAGCGCAGCGGACGCATCAGCGGCAGCAGCTTCAGCAGTTCGGCACGCGCCAGGTCCGTCCAGCTTTCAAACGGCGTCTGCAGAATCGGAGCAAATCGCTCCAGCTTCTTGCGATTGTCCTGGAAGTAGGCCTCCAGCTGCCGGGCATCCTCCGGGCTGATGGCCGCAATCGCCTGCTTCATGCGCTCCACATCCGGTGTCGCATCCAGCTGCGAACTCGGCGCACCATTGGCCCCGCCAAAGATCAGCCGGTACTGCGGATCCAGCCGCTCCATCGGAATCTCGCGATCCAGCGAATATCCGCAGGCCGAAAAAATCTCCCGCAGCACGCGCGGATACAGGAAAAACGTTGGTCCGGTGTCGAACCGGAAACCATCCACCTCCATCGTCGAGGTGCGTCCGCCCACCACCGGGCGCTTCTCCACCACCGTCACCTGCGCCCCGGCCTTGGCCAGCAGCATGGCCGACGCCAAACCCCCAGGCCCGGCTCCCACAATCACTACTCTGCGTGCGTGATTTTTCCGATTCATCGTCCCCAACCGCAACCTGATCTAAGATTTCGCTGCCAAGGCAGCTATACCCATGGATCTACGTAGCATTATGTGGAGAGATTCTGTGCTCCGGATAAGGATTCGACTTTATCACAACAGATTGCCGCTGCATCAAAAAAACAGCCGCCTTCGCTGCATCCCATCGATGATGCGGCCAGGGCTACGTCTGGAGCCGCGCGAAACTTTGCTGCGCAAGCCCGGCAAGGGCCTCCACCAGCAGCGTGGAGCCATTCAGCGATGCCGGCCGCGACAGCGCAATGCCACGCTCAAGCGCATACTCCCGGAACGCAATGTCGATGTCATACAGGATCTCCACGTGATCGCAAAGGAATCCAATCGGCTGCAGCACAACCGCCTTCACGCCAGCTTCGGCCATTGCCTCCAGCGTCGCTTCCACCGTGGGACCAATCCACGGACCACCGCTTGCTCCCTGGCTCTGGAAGGCAAAGTACCACCCGGCAGCATCCGGCACGCGCTCGGCCACCAGCGCCGCCGTATGCTTGGCTTCCACCGGATACGGGTCCACTTTTGGCGCGCCATCGGTATCCTGCTGCAGCGTGGGCCACAGGATCTGCTGACCTTCGGAGACCACCGGGGCCTGGATCGTGCGGCAGGGAACGCTATGCGCCGTAAACAGCACTTGCACCTGTTCGCCGGTCTTCTCCCGCAGTTCGGAGATCGCAGGCCGCAGCCGCTCGGCAAAGGCATCGGCCAGCAGTGATTCGTCGGCCCACCCTTCCGTGAAGTCCACCTTCATCCCGGCAGACTCCGCCAGCACCGCGCGGCGATACAGACCAACCGAGGTCCGGGAGTTCTGCGGCGCCAGGCAGATGGCGGCAATCTCCGTCACCCCATCGGCACGCATCTGTCGCACCACGTCGGCAATGTAGGGCCGCCAGTTCCGCATCCCCACATACACCGGCTCCTTCAGCCTCTCGGCCAGCATCCGGCACTGGATCAGCGTCAGGTCGGTCAGCGGGCTGTGTCCCTTCGGCTCGCCAATCTGCGCATACCGATGCTGAATCTCTTCCACCACGTGCTGCGGCATCGGTCGCCCGCTCACCACGTTGCGCAGATACTCGGGAATCTCATCCACCGTATCCGGCGTTCCATGCGCCAGCAACAGCACTGCCCGCTTACCCATGGCTTTCCTCCGTTCCGGGCTGCTTGGCGCGCGCTGCAAATTGCGGCCCCATGCTCCGCACCATCTGCACCACTGCCTGCACGTTTTCCACCGGCGTTCCCGGCACAATCCCATGTCCCAGATTGAAGATGTGTCCTGCCCGGCCATCGGCCTCGGCCAGAATCGATCGCACCCGCGACTCCAGCACCGGCAGCGGGGCAAACAGCGTGATCGGATCCAGATTCCCCTGCACTGCGCAGCCATAGTCCATCGACCGCCAGCCATCGTTCAGCGGCACGCGCCAGTCCAGTCCAATCACGTCCGCACCCGTCTTCTGCATCGCCGGCAGCAGGCTCGCCGTATCCACGCCAAAATAGATCACCGGCACGCCCATCGCCTGCACCGCACGCACCAGCCGCGTGGTCGCCGGCTGCACATACTCGCAGTAGTCGGCAACGCTCAGCGACCCGGCCCAGCTGTCAAAGATCTGGATCACATCCGCACCGGCATCCACCTGCTGTCGGCAATACGCCTCCAGCACCAGCACCAGCTTGTCCAGCATCCGCAGCCACGCGGCCGTCTCGCAATACATCATCTGTTTGGTATGCACATAGTGGCGCGAGCCGCCGCCTTCAATCATGTAGCTGGCCAGCGTATACGGCGCGCCGCAGAATCCGATGATTCCCTTGCTCTCGCCAAAGTGGCCCGCAACCCGGGAAATCGCCTGCGCCACATACTCCAGCTGGCTGGCGCGATCCGTGCGCAGCCGATCCACCATCTCCACACTGCGCACCGGCGTATGCACCACCGGTCCATCGCCGGCCACAAACTCGAAGTCCAGGCCCATTGGCTCCAGCGGCAGCAGCAGATCGGCAAAGATGATCGCCGCATCCACGTCCAGCTTTTCGGCTGCCGTAATCGTCACTTCCGCAGCCAGCTCCGGACGCTTGCAGATATCCACCAGCGAATGGTGCTTCCGCACCTCGCGATACTCCGCCATATACCGCCCGGCCTGCCGCAAAAACCACACCGGTGGCCGATCCACCGGCCGCCGCAGACAGGCACGGAGAAAACGCGCGCCGCCGGAGATCGGCGACTGCAAATCCGCTGCATCCAAGATTTCGCTCATGTGCCCATTGTATCGGCCCGGCGGCCACCCGAAACGCATGGCTTGCAGATCGATTTCACCAGCTGGCAGCGTCTCTCAGCCGCGCCGCTGCGCGTAGTTCGTCTCCATCCATTCGCGATACGCGCCGGAGGTCACCTCCTGCACCCACTCCGGATGGTCCAGGTACCAGCGCACCGTCTTCCGCAGTCCGGTCTCGAAGGTCTCCACTGGCCGCCAGCCCAGCTCGCGCTCGGCCTTGCTGGCATTGATCGCATAGCGCCGGTCATGCCCCGGGCGATCCGCCACCGACTGCATCAGCCGCGCATGCGGGCGATGTGGCGACTCCGGCAGCATCTCGTCCAGCAGCGCACACAGCATCGTCACCGTATTCAGGTTTGCCTGTTCGTTCCAGCCGCCAATGTTGTACGTCTGCCCCGGCTTGCCGCGTTCCAGCGCCACCCGCAGCGCGCGGCAGTGGTCGCCCACATACAACCAGTCGCGCACCTGCTGCCCGTCTCCATAGATCGGCAGCGGCTCGCCATGAACCGCACGGTGCAGCACCAGCGGCAGCAGCTTCTCCGGAAACTGCATCGGGCCGTAGTTGTTCGAGCAGTTCGTCACCACCGTCGGCAGTCCATAGCTCTTGTGCCAGGCCCGCACCAGCATGTCGCTGGCCGCCTTTGACGCCGCATATGGGCTGTTCGGCCGAAAGGCAAATGTCTCCTCAAACGGCGCATCGCCCGGCTTCAGCGACCCATACACCTCATCGGTGGACACATGCAGGAAGCGGAACGTCTCCCGGTCCGCCGCCGGCAGCTCCTGCCAATAGCTGCGCGTCGCCTCCAGCAGCACAAACGTGCCGTGCACATTGGTATCCAGAAACTCGCCCGGTCCCACCAGCGAGCGGTCCACATGGCTCTCCGCCGCCAGATGCACAATCGCCCGTGGCCGATGCGTCTTCAGCAGCTCCAGCACCAGTTCGCGATCCCGAATATCGCCGCGCACAAAGGTATATCCCGGCTTCTGTGCCACCGGCTCCAGATTGCGCAGATTCCCGGCATAGGTCAGCTTGTCCAGGTTCACCAGCGGTGTGCCCACCTCGGCCATCCAATCCAGCACAAAGTGGGAACCAATAAAACCGGCACCGCCGGTCACGAGTATGGGACTATCTTGGGTCAGCATCGATTCCTAGTCTACCGGCTTCCGGTTTTCCCCGGTGTATCTCCAGACAAAAATCGGCCCCTGGAGATTCCAGGGGCCAGGTTGCCTTGGTTCTCTCGTCGTGCGAGAGCTTGTTTGGCGGCCTACAGCCATTGCCGGAGTCGCGGGAGAGAACAGCCTCGGGGGGAGCTGTCGTTCTGAAGACCTCGCCGCGTCTCGTTGAGCAGGGTTACCGGGGAGTCGCCCCACCCATGGCCGCCAAAGTGTTTTCCATCAACCGCACTTGCACACTCCGCGTGATCCTGCCTGCACCGGCAGCCGAATCCTCCGACTGCGGTGCATTGCCCAGGGCCACCGCATGCATGCGATAGATGGGAAGGTTGTGAGCCGTCACGAGATAGCGTTCCACCATCTCATTCAACTGCTGCGAATTGCGAATTCCATAGCTGCCCTTGCCCGGCGCCTGCGCTGCCAGTTCCACCAGGTAGCCCTCTTTGCTCTGGATCGCAGCCGCCAGCGTATCCAGCTGCTGCTTCTGGGCTGCGGTCAGCGTCTGCTGACCAGCCTTGAAATCCAGCGTCATCGACTGCTTGGCAGCGTACTGGTCCAGACCATTCACCGTGGTCTGCAGCTGACCCACCTGTCCGGTGGCCTGCTGTGCCAGCGTATTGGCCTGCTGCGCCTGCTGTCCGGCAGCCTGCGCCGTCTGGCCGGCAGCCTCTGCCGCGCTCTGCGCCTTGCTGATGCCCGCCTGCGCCTTCTGATCCACATCGTGGATGTCGCCGGCATTCTTCGCCGTGGCCTGATTCAGCTCATCCACCTGCCCCTGGATCGGCTGCAGCTGATGCCGTACCCACTTCTTCCGCGCAAACGGATTGATCCGTCCCCAGAAGCCCTCTTTCGGCGTCGCCGCCGTTGTCGTCGTTGCTGTCGTCGCCGCAGCAGTCGCCCCATTGCCGCTCGTTGCAGATCCTGTGGAAGCTCCCTGTGCCTGCGCAGCCGTCATGCTCATCCCCGCTGCCAAAGCCAGCACCGCTGCCGTCCTCATCCAAGATTCGAATCCATTCCCGGTCTGTTTCATGGTCATCTTCCCCTGTCTGGTCGATCCCGATTGGGTCAAACCCGTTTTGTCGCTCCAGGCCAGCTGCAATTCCTGCCAAGCTGCCGGCGACCTCTGTCCGATGCAACTGCACTGACTAGAGCAACTGGCATGCCAAACGGGCAGCATCTGCGGAAGAAATCGGAAATTGCAGAAAAGGAAAGAGATAGAGAGAGGATTAGGGGCAGGGAATTGCAGCGCAGAGCCGCCGGAGCGATGCGGAAGCGTGTAAAAATTTCCCACCCCGGCACTTCTTACCCATGTAACTTTGGTCGGCCCGAGGGCAACCAGGACCGGGTAGCCGATCGCAGCGAGGACGCGCCGCTGCCGCGCCGTCGCGCCCCGATACCCGCACCTGCCCGATGCGCTGCCTGTTGGGAAAATTGTCTTGGCTGAGAGTTCCCGGTCTACCGCGTGGAAACGCCGTCCACCGTCACCTGCGGATACTGCCCATCCCAGTCCGGCGTAACCTGGTCCAGAATCAGCCGAAACTCGCGTGTCTCCCCCGGCTTCATCGGAGACTCCGCAACCGGAACCGTATCAATGTAGGGCTCGCGCATGCGGATCAGGTTCAGCGGCATGGTCGAGTTTTCGCTCACCTGTCCGGCGGCATTGCGAAAGAGCACCCGCACCCGGATCCCAACCACCGTCTTGCCGCCCGCGTTGGTCACCTTCCCATCCAAATAGGTGACCTTGCCCCCGGCCAGATTCCCCGATTCGCTCATCGCAAAGTCGCTCAGGCGAACCTGCGCAATGTAGGCCGAATCCATCTCGGTCATCGCATGCCGTCGGCCCACCGTGAACAGCAGCACCAGCACCACCACGGCCACAGCGCCAAAGGCAATGCCCACCGCCATCCAGTTTCGGTCCTCGACCTGTGCTTGCTTCCGCTTTGGATCGGCTTCCAGCATTTCTTCGCTCACACTGCGGATTGTACATTGCAAATTGCGCCATGCTACCAGCCATGGCAGCATCCAAAGGCCCGGCTCCCGCGTACCTTCAGCAAGCTGGCAAAACCCTGTCCCCGCTCAGCGCCAAACGCACGTCCAACCTCAGGAGGTCTTTCGCATGGCTCACCTCGCTCCCAGGCTCACCACCCGTCTGGCCGAACAAACCGGCTCCAGCCTATGGCTCTATCCAGCCGCCATACTCTGCGCCTTCGTGCTCCTGCTGGTCGGCTTCTAGGGGCCTGGGAACAGGCCCCTAGAAGCCGACCCCTGGAAACAGGCCCTGGAAACCCGCAGCTGCCTCAGCCAAAGCGCGCACGGCCGGCACCCTGGCGGAAATCCGCACCGTTCATCTCGATGCGCACGCACATCTCGGCCAGCCGGGAGCGCATCCGTTCCCCAATCCGATCTCCCAGCGTCTCTTCGCGCGCCGCCCGCTGCGCAGCCGACCCCTGCAGAACCGCCGACGCCGGCATATCCGGGTAGTTCGTCGTAATGATCGTCGTGCGCTTGTCGTTGTATCGGGTATTTAGCACCAGCGCCACCGTATCCCAGACCCAGTCGGTGGGCTTCTGCGCTCCCAACTCGTCCAGCACCAGCACCTCGGCCTCAAACACCGGTCGCAGCACTTCCAGCTCGGTTGAGTTCACCTGCGGGTTATAGCTGTGCTGAATCTCCTTCAGCAGCTCGCGGTAGTCGTAAAACAGCCCCTGCACGCCCTTCTGCTCCATCAGCGCAAGCAGGATGCCCACCGCCAGATGCGTCTTGCCGACGCCGATCGATCCGGTTAGCAGCAATCCCCGACCATCCGTTTCCAGCGGATAGCTCTCCACAAAGCGCCGGGCCATCGTATGCGCCATCCCCAGCGACGGGTCCGCCTTGGGCAGCACCGCAAAACTCTCCAGCACGCAATGCTCATAGCGGCGTGGAATCCGCGCATCCTTCAGCCGCACGCGCTGTCGCAGCTCCTGCTGGCAGCGGCACGGCCGGGCCCTGCGCCGACCTTCGGCATCCGTGGCCAGCACCATTCCCGCGCCACCGCAATGCTCGCAGGCGCTCACCGCCGCACGCTCCTCGCCGGCCGCTCCTGCCGTAAACGGCGCCTCATCTCCCGGGTCCATGAACATGATTGCCTCTCGCTCCATCGTCCATCCTGCACGCAACTTCCTGCAACTCTGCATCTGCGCTTCCTGGCGCTCCGATTTCCACCCAAAACAGGACATCCATCAAAATCCGGTAAATGCTCGAATAAAAAGTATTGATAGGGAAGAGGATAGTATTTTTCGATTGACAATTGAATTAAATCAGGATCATTATGGTGATGGGTACTATACGACTTCAACGGAGGAATCATATGTCACGACTCTTGATCGCAAGCCTTCTGCTTTCGTCTTCTGTCTTCTCCGCATCGGCCATGGCAAGCGCGCCGAGCACGGACGTCTCCACCTCCACCCCGATTTCCACCGCCCAGTACGTGGCTCCGCATCTGCTCAGCCCCGTCGCTCTGCATGTGGCTGCCAACGATCTGCCGGAAGGTGTGCCGGCAAACGCCTCGGTGCTGCTCCACGTCAACGTCGATGCCTACGGCCGCGCCAAGGACATCCGCGTCCTCCGCACCTTCTCGCCAGAGATGAGCTTCCGCGTTGCCCAGGCCATCCGCCGCGCACGCTTCCAGCCCGCCACCTACAACAGCCAGAAGATTGCTGCTCCGCTGAACCTCGTCGTCAACGTCCAGCAGTAATCCCAGCTTCGGCTGCCAGCACCCAACACAAAGCCCATCCGGCTGCTCGTTGCAGAGCCGGATGGGCTTTGTCTTTTGGGGTTTCGTCGCGCCGCGATGCTACTGCCCGCCCTACGGGTTGGGCAGCACCATCAGCTCCACGCCGCTGGCGGCATCCTTCTGGTGATAGATGGTTTCCGTCGCCTTCACAAAATCCGATGGCTTGGCATACGGAATATCCGTGAAGGTCTGCGGGTTGCGATCCGTGAGTGGAAACCAGCTGGACTGCACCTGCACCATGATCCGATGCCCACGCCGGAAGGTGTGGAAGACGTCGGACATTGTGAAGTCGATCTCCGTCTCCTTGCCCGGCGTCAGTGGTTCCGGCTTCTCCCAGCTCTTGCGGAATTTGGCCCGCATCGGTTCACCGCGCAGCAGCTGTTCGTAGCCGCCCATCTGCAGCGGCGGAGCGCTCAGGATATGTTTGTTCCCGGCCGAATCCTCCTCCGGATTCGGATAGTTCTCCGGATAGACATCGATCAGTTTCACCACAAAATCCGAGTCCGTGCCGGTACTGGCAATGTGCAGTCGCGGAGAAATCGGCCCGGCAATGGTCAGATCCTCGCTCAGCGGTTCGGTCTCGTAGGTCACCACGTCCGGTCGGGTCCGGGCAAACCTCTGGTCATCCACCATATAGCGCTGCGGCACGGTATCGGTCACATAGCCCACAAACGGAACCGGATGCGCCGGGTCGCTCAGGTAGCTGTCAGCAGAAGCCGTCATGGAAGGTGCAGTAAAGCTGAGCTTTCCGTCGGAGTGGAAGTAGAGCATTTTAGGCTGCGCCGCCTTGGGTGGCCACGCATCAAAGGTCCGCCACACATTCGCGCCCGTCTCGAAGACGATGGCCTTGGGCTGCGTCCACGGCTTGCCTTTCAGGTAGCGCTCAAAGAACGGAAACTGAATCTGCTGGCGAAAGTACTCCCCGGTCTTGGCCTGGAAACGAACATCGCCCAGGTGGTCGCCGGCGGAAGCGGCCCATCCGCCATGCACCCACGGGCCTTCCACCAGCGTGGTCGGCGTGCCGGGATTCATGCTGGAGGTGGCATGGAAGGTCTTGATCGGCCCGGTCAGGTCTTCGGCATCGAACCAGCCACCCACGGCCAGCACGGCGCAGTGGATGTTGCGCATGTGCTGGGAGAGATCGCGCTGCTGCCAGTAGCTGTCGTAGGTGTCGTGCTTCATCTGGTCGGTATAGAGCCAGTTGGTGCCGCGCAGATACTTCTGCTCCATCTCCGCCAGTGTGCCGGCCTTCAGATAGAACTGGTAGATGTCCGGCGTGCCGAAGTCGAATGGAACCGTGGGTTTGGGTTCTGTCGGATGGGCCTGCGGATAGAAAAAGACATAGAAGCCAAAGTTGGCATCCAGCATGAACGCGCCGCCGTGGTAGCTGTCATCGGCACCCAGAAACAGGTTGGTCATCGGTGCCTGCGGACTGGCCGCCACCAGTGCCGGATGCGAATCGATCATGCTGGCAGAGGTATAGAAGCCCGGATAGGAGATGCCCCACAGACCCACCTTGCCGTTGTTGTTCGGCACATGTTTCAGCAGATAGTCGATCGTGTCGGAGGTGTCCGACGAATCATCCACATCCTTGGGAGATTTTTTGACGTCGATATGAGGACGCATCTCCACAAAGCTGCCCTCGCTCATCCAGCGACCGCGCACATCCTGGTAGACAAAGATGTAGCCGGACCGCATCAGCTCCGGCGATGGTCCCAGCCGATGGGGATACTGATCCTCGCCGTAGGGTGCCACGCTGTAGGGCGTGCGCTCCATCAGAAACGGATAGGGGCCATGATCCTCAAAGGCATTCGGCTTGGGGACATAGACGGCCGTGAACAGATGCACACCGTCGCGCATGGGAATGCGGTACTCATACTTGGTGTAATGCGACTGAATATAGGCGGCCGTGTCGTCGGCCTGCGCCATCAGGCGGGCAGAGGACGCAACTCCGACACCCAGGGCAACGCCAAGCAGGGCAACTCCAGCGGCAGCGGATTTCGCCAGTCGCAACATTCGTTTTGCGCAAACAATCATGGGGACAGTATCTCCTGAGCGAACAGGTTACACCATCCCCACAGAATTGCCTTCAGCGGCAGTTTTTCCGCTTATTTCCCGCTGGCGATCTGCTTCACGCGCGGCGTTGTGATCTCGTCCAGATAGTCCGGAGTTCCGGAGACGCGCTCCAGGGCCGGATACTTTTCTCCGTCGTGATACTGCAGGTGGAAGGTGGAGACAAAGGAGTCGCGCGCCACGATCAACTCCATCGGCGCCGTGGAGCCCTTGGAGTCGCGAATCGCCTGCAGCATGACGTCCGGCGAGTACAGCTTCCCGTTGACGGCCAGAATCCGGTAGCCCGGAGCAAGCTGGGCCATGTCGGCCGGCCCGCCCCAGCGAACATCCTGGATGGTGCCGGCGTGGTTCAGGCGCAGTCCGATCGAGTACCAGCAGTCGATGCGCGGGCCTCCCCGGCCGATGGAAAGCAGCGTCTTTTCCGAGTCGGTCGGGTGATCCTGATAGACCAGCCGATAGCCACCCTGCTCAATGCCGGCCAGATCGGCACGCGGATGAATCCGGTCAATGCGATCGTGCAGGAAGCTGGCCCAGTCGTACGGCACAACCTGGTTCAGGTCGTTGACCAGCTCGTCGAAGTGGTAGGTCAGGATCAGAGGGCCGGTGTTGCCGCCCCGGGCAAGAAAAATCTTTTCAAAGTCGTCGAGAGATTTCTTGTCGCCGGTCAGCTTGCGGATCGTCGTATCGGCGTCCAGCCAGAGCAGTTCGCCCTCCTGGTAATAGTCTTGTCCGCGACGCCAGTTTGCCCAGGCCTGGTTGTTTTCCCGCAGCACGCTGGCCGCCACTGCCGTATCCAGGGTTGGGCGCCACTCACGGCCCGGCTTGGCATCCAGGCTCGCAGCGGAAAGCGCCAGAACCTCGCGGTACTGGGCCTGATTCTTCAGCCCGGCGCGCGTCGCCAGCACATTGCCCAGATACTGCGTCATGCCTTCGTAGACCCAGAGCAGCGAACCCTGCTGCATGGTGGCAAAGTCCGGCTGGTACAGGTTGAAGGGGCGGCGATACTTGCCATTCCAGGAGTGGGTAAACTCATGGGCCAGCAGATCCGACTCGGCCAACTGGTGGTGGTCGTCGGCAAATCCCTTTTCTCCCACGCCGTTGTCCGAGGATTGCCCATGCTCCAGGCCCTCCCCGCCGGCCACATCGGAAAGCGTCAGCAGGAAGTGGTAGACGTTGTAGTGGTGCGAGGCATACTCCACGCTGGCCTCGCGCACCAGATTGCTGACGGCGGCCAGCACGCTGGGGCGCAGGCTGGCATCGGTCGGATCATCGGCAACCACGTCCAGATAGTGCTTCGGCGTGATCTCCGGGGCCAGCGCAAACTCATGGAAGTACTGCCCGGCGATGATCGGGGAGTCCTGCAGCTGTTCCACGTTGGTTGCGGCAAATTCCGTGGTGGCACCGGCTGCCGGCACCGGCCATGAACCTTTGCTGATCGGCTGCAGCGCCGTCCCCACCCCCCAGCCGTCGGGAACCTGCAGTGCCGGCTGGATGGGAATATCACGCACCGGGGTGTGGGCGGGATAGAGCAGCAGCTTTTCCCACTCCAGAACCGCCATCTTCTGCGTCACGCGTGCGGTGACGATGCAGTCCAGGTGCGCATGCAGCGAGGTGACGCCCGCTGGGACCGCGACGTGGAATTCGTAGAGATCGGTGTCGTCGCGCCGCCAGGGGAGCGTCTTGCCGTTGGCCGTGAAGACCACCCCGGTAATGTCGCTGACCGGGCCGGTGGGGCGATGGTTGCCGGGAATCCACTCCGGCGTTACCAGGGTCACGTCTCCGGGCTCCACCGGCAGATCAACCTCGGCGTGGTAAAGGCCGCGCGGCGCGTCCTTCAGGTTGGCCGTAATGTGAATGGGCTTTTGCTGTGCGACAGCGGTGACGCACCCCAGCAGGGCAAGGACGGCGGTTAACGGCTTGCGATAACCACGAGGCAGACGAAATCCAGCAGACGCTTGCGGGAACATAGGCGCAGAATTCTCCATGAATGGCATCCTAACAGGCCGATTCCAGGCTGCAGGAGCCCCGATTTCCCGCAAATCCGCTCGTTTTCGTGTGCGCGGTCAGCTTTTCCGGTTTAATCTAAACGAAATCGCCTCGCAAGGCCTGTGCCACCCGGTGCCGGCCACCCTACATTGATTCATTCAAAAAGGAGTCCTTCTGTGTCTGATAGTTTCCGCAATTTTCTTGCCCTGAGCTACGACGAGCTTGAAGAACTGAACCTCGCTGCCAAGGCAGATCGCATCAATCGCGTTTCTCCCGATGCCATCCGCGAAAAGCGCTTGAAGTACCTGACCGATGAAAAGCGCATCAAGGCCGTCACCGTTCTGTTTACCGATCTGGAAGGCCGCCTGCACCTGCTGGACTATGACAAGAAGTTTCTGCTTTCCAGCTATGACAACCTGACCTTTGACGGTTCCTCGATCCGCGGCTTTACGGCACAGAAAGAGAGCGATCTGCGCCTCGGCATCGACTGGAGCGCCTTCTACTGGGTTCCTGCCGACGTCTTTGGCACCGGCAAGGTGCTGGTCTTCGGTACAGTCATCGACAAGAACGGCACGGCATACTCCGGCGACCTGCGCGGCGTGCTGAAGACCTATGCCGACAAGCTGCATGCCGAAAAGGGCTACACGCTGAATGCCGCCAACGAGATTGAAGGCTTCCTGTTTGAAGGCACGGATGCCGAGCGGAAGTATCACGAAACCGGCAAGTTCAGCTACGTCAATACCGGCGGATACTACCACTCGCTGCCGCTGGACCCGCTGCGCCGCTTCATCGACACGGCGGCGGAAGTGCAGCGCTCCATGGGCTTCCAGAACGAGAAGGATCACCCCGAGGTGGCGCCCAGCCAGTTTGAAATCAACTACACCTATGGGGAAGTGGTGGCTGCCGCCGACCAGATCCAGCTCTACAAGCTGCTCTGCCGACAGATTGCCAACAACATGGGCTTTACGGCCAGCTTCCTGCCCAAGCCGGTTGTGGGCGTGAACGGCAGCGGCATGCACACCAACATGTCCATCACCCATGGCAAGACCAATCTCTTCTGGGATGCCAACGGCCAGGAGCAGCTTTCGGCCGCGGGTTGGGATTTTGTGGACCGCATTCTTTCCCATGCGCTCGACATCTGCCTGGTGCTGAATTCCAGCGTGAACGCCTATCGCCGTCTCGATCCGCACTTTGAGGCTCCGAACCAGATCAAGGCCTCTGCCACGGATCGCGGCTCGATGGTCCGCATTCCCATCGGCAACTCGAAGTCGATGCGCGTGGAGGTTCGCTCGGTGGGACCGGACGCCAATCCCTACCTTTCGCTCTACTCGCTCTTCAAGACCGGTCTGGACGGATCGGTGGCCAAGATCAAGAACCTGCGCCAGGCACAGCGCTATCTGCCGGATAACATCTACACGGCAATCGAGGATTTCTCGAAGTCGAAGTGGATTGCCGAGATTCTGGGTGCCGATGTGCAGAGCCGATTTGTGGATCTGAAGCGCGCTTCGGCCGATCGCTCCCCGCGCGCACTGGGAACCTTTGTCAAAGGCTCCGAAGTGCAGTATCACCACGAGGTCTACAACCAGGCGCTCTGGTCGCTGTTCTAAACCCAGCCCATGGCTGGATATGCACGAAGGGGACGCCGATGGCGTCCCCTTCGTGTTTCCGTGCGATTGCTGGCTAGTTTTTGCGACGCAGCAGACTGTTGACCAGCGCTCTGCGCCCGCTGATGCGCTCTTCATGCGCCACGCGGTGATGCCCGCGTTCAAAGACGGCAATGCTGTCATAGAAATGCATGGAGAGGGTGGAACGGGTAAATTCGGTGGGCTGCAACTGGCCACGGGTCCAGTCGGCGTGCAGTTCATCAATCAGTTGCTTGGACAATTCCAGGAAGCTGCCGTCGCGCCCCACGCCGCCACCGTATTCCGGCCAGTAGGCCGTGTGCAGGTCTTCGACCATGTAGACGCCATCCCGTGCGGTTCGGGGATAGAGGTAGCGAAAGGTCTCCACGACGTGCGCCATCTGGTGGCTGCCGTCATCCAGCACCACATCCGGCGTGCCAAACTCATCCAGAACGCTCTGCAGAAACTGCGTATCCGCCTGGCTGCCGATGCGAATGGCAATCTGATCCTCGGCAAAGGTGGCGCACTCCGGATTCACATCAATGCCGACAATCTGCGCATAGGGCCCCAGCCAGCGCTTCCACATCTGGGCCGAGCCGCCACGGCCGCAGCCAATCTCCCAGAAGAGCACCGGGCGATTGACGTACCGCTGGAAATGGGTTTCGTAGGCGGGGAAGTAGTGCGTCCACTTGTGGATGGTGCGCTGGCGGTTGTTGAGAAATTCAGACCACAGGCTCACGCATGCACCATCCCAGGGCGGATTTTCAGAGTTATTGCACGGTCAGTGCCACCGATGCCGAGTGTTGTGCGGCGGTCACACCGTTGCTCGTCTGCGCGGTCACGGTAATGGTATAGGTTCCGGTGGGCGTGCCGCCGAAGATGGGACCAAGGTGCAGGTACCAGTAGCGGGCCGAGCAGCCGGTTGTGCCCATCATCAGACCCGTTGCCAGCAGAACCAGAAGCATGCTCCGCATCATGTGGCGGCGCTTGCGGCTGACCCAGACCAGACCGAATATGCCAGGCAGCACGGCCAGAAACGCACCATTGCCGGAAGCCGCATTCCGACCCGGCATCGGCGAGCGGTGCAGCCAAGCAGTCTTGGGATTGGTGGCGGTGGTCTGGATGTTCATGACTGCCGTCTGCGCAGCCGCCGAATTGATCTCCAGGTTGGCGGGCGAATTGTTGCAGGTCACGTAATCAATCGGCAGGCCGGAGCAGGAAAGACTGATGAAGCCGGTAAAGCCGTTGATTGGGGTGATCGTGATCGTGGTTGCCGCAGTGCCGCCGGCCTTCACCGTGAAGGTGGTGGGAGAAAGCGTGATGGTGAAGTCCGGAACGGCGGCTGCCGTCTGATTGTGCAGCGCGAGCGGCTGGGAGCTGGAGGCGGCATCCTGTGCCGTACCGGCATATTCAGCCTGCAGCGAGTGGTTGCCGTTGCCCAGTGCATCGACCGGGAAGGTGGCCTCACCCTGCGCATTGAGCGCCATGCCGGAGAGCCAGCGCGTAGCACTGCTTCCCTGGCCACCACTTCCCTGATCAGCACTGACCTGATCCAGCAGCGAAATGGCACCGGCGACCGGCTGACCCGTGTCGTCCGTGACGGTGGCGGTCACCACGGAGTGACCGGAAGCATCCCGGGTAACCGGCGAAAGCTTCGTGTATGTTCGAGCCTGGGCAGAAGCCAGCCCGGCTGCAAAAATTGCACAGAGCAATCCTGCTCCCGTGCGCGCCATCCGGCGCATGATCCTACTTCGCATCACCCGCAAACTATCCTCTGCCTGCAAAATCACTCTCGCTGGAAACGATCCGTTCTCTTATTGTATCTGCACGAACCGCCTGTCTGCCCAGAAGACGGGTCGGAATCCTGCATTGGCTGACCTGGAATGACGAAATCCACCCCGAAACGCTGCCGAAGCCATGCTCCCGCATGGGGAAACGTATCCTTATCAGACGGCTTCGGGCTGGCTCGGTGAGCCACGGCAGGCGTTTCCGATGGTTTGCATCCATTTACGCCCGCTCTTGATATGCTCACTACGAGGATTTCTCCGTGATTGCTCATCTGCGCGGCAAACTCATTCACAAGCAGCCAGGGATGGCGATTGTGGAAACCGGCGGCGGCGTTGGCTATGAAGTTGCCATTCCGATCCCCACCTTCACCGCGCTGCCCGCTCTGGGGGAGCCGGTTGCCCTGCATATTTTCACCCAGGTGCGGGAAGACCAGATTGCACTCTTCGGCTTTCGCGAGCCGGAGGAAAAGCGCCTGTTTGAGCGGCTGATCGGAGTGACCGGCGTGGGGCCAAAGCTGGCCATCACGCTGCTGAGCGGTCTGACGCCGGAGCGGGCTGTGGCCGCAATCCGGGCCCAGGACCACGCTTCGCTGACACGCATCCCCGGCGTGGGGAAAAAGCTGGCAGAGCGGCTGGTGCTGGAACTGAAGGACAAGCTGGAGGACTTTGCCGTGGCACCTGTG
>JAJZGG010000114.1 GCA_021804965.1 Acidobacteriota bacterium | reverse complement strand
CCGGACATTTCTCCTTCAACGTGCCCGGCGGCCGCTGCAACACCTGCGAGGGCGACGGCACCGTCACCGTGGAAATGCAGTTCCTGGCCGACGTGGAGCTGCCCTGCGAGGACTGCAACGGCACCCGCTACCAGGCCAAGGTGCTCAGCGTCCCCTACAAGGGCAAAAACATCCACGAAGTCCTCGGCCTCACCGTCCGGGAAGCCCTGCGCTTCTTCACCGGCGTGCCCCGCCTGGTCGATCGCCTCGCCGTGCTCGATGAGGTCGGCCTCGGCTACCTGCGCCTCGGCCAGTCGGCCACCACGCTCTCCGGCGGAGAGGCCCAGCGCGTCAAGCTGGCCGCGCATCTGGCCCAGGTCCGCAGCTCCGGCGGTCGCGCCTCTGCCGCCAGCCGCGTGCTCTACATCCTCGATGAGCCCACCACCGGACTCCACTTCGACGACGTCTCCAAGCTGCTCACCGCCCTGCGCAAACTCATCGACGGCGGCGGCTCGCTGCTCGTCATCGAACACAATCTGGACGTGATCAAATCCGCCGACTGGGTCATCGACCTCGGCCCCGAAGGCGGCTCCGGCGGCGGCACACTCGTCGCCACCGGCACCCCGGAAGAGATCGCCGCCCACCCGCAAAGCCACACCGGCCGCTGGCTCCGCGACGTCCTGCCCCGCTGAAGTCCTGCCCGGCTGAAGTCCGGATCGTATGCAATTGGAAATAGGAATTTGGTGGAGCTGAGCGGGATCGAACCGCTGGCCTCCTCGTTGCGAACGAGGCGCTCTCCCAGCTGAGCTACAGCCCCACAATCAGGGAGTGACTTCCCTAGTGTAGCAGCCTGTCGGCTTTGCGCCAACAGGCTGCCACCCCTGTGTTTACAGGTGGTTCATGTTCTGCAGGAACTCGGCATTGTTGCGCACCTTTTCCAGCCGGCTCACCAGCAGCTCCATCGCCTCCACCGGCGAAAGCGGGTTCAGCACCTTGCGCAGAACCCAGATCCGCTGCAGGTCTTCCTTCGGAATCAGCAGCTCTTCCTTGCGGGTGCCCGAGCGCTGGATGTCGATCGCCGGGAAGACGCGCTTGTCCACCAGCTTGCGGTCCAGGATCACCTCCATGTTGCCGGTGCCCTTGAACTCCTCGAAGATCACCTCGTCCATGCGCGATCCGGTGTCCACCAGCGCCGTCGCAATGATCGTCAGCGAGCCGCCTTCCTCAATGTTGCGCGCCGCGCCAAAGAAGCGCTTCGGCCGCTGCAGCGCATTGGAGTCCACGCCGCCCGACAGCACCTTGCCCGAAGGCGGCACAATCGTGTTGTAGGCGCGCGCCAGTCGCGTGATCGAGTCCAGCAGGATCACCACATCGCGCTTGTGCTCCACCAGTCGCTTGGCCTTTTCAATCACCATCTCGGCCACCTGCACGTGGCGCGCCGCCGGCTCGTCAAACGTCGAGCTGATCACCTCGCCCTTCACCGAGCGCTGCATGTCCGTGACCTCTTCCGGGCGCTCGTCAATCAGCAGCACGATCAGCGTCACCTCAGGATGGTTCGAGGTGATCGAGTTGGCAATCGCCTGCAGCAGCATCGTCTTGCCGGTGCGCGGCGGGGCCACAATCAGCCCGCGCTGCCCCTTGCCGATCGGCGTCAGCAGGTCCATCACGCGGCCGCTGGTGGCCTCGCGCGTGGTCTCCATCTTGATGCGCTCCTGCGGATAGAGCGGCGTCAGGTTGTCAAAGAGAATCTTGTTGCGCGTCTCCTCGGGAGACTCAAAGTTGATCGCCTCAATCTTGACCAGCGCAAAGTACTTCTCGCCCTCGTGCGGAGGACGCACATTGCCGCTGATCGAGTCGCCTGTCTTCAGGTCAAACTTGCGAATCTGCGACGGCGAAACGTAGATGTCGTCCGGCCCGGGCAGGTAGTTGTAATCCGGCGAGCGCAGGAAGCCGTAGCCATCCGGCAAAATCTCCAGCACGCCGTCGGCGAAGATGTGGCCCTCTTTTTCGCTCTGGGCCTGGAGGATCTTGAAGATCAGATCCTGTTTGCGAAGGCCGCTGGCCCCCGGAATATCCAGCGAGCGCGCAATCCGGCTCAGCTCGGTAATGTTCTTTTCTTTCAGTTCGGAAATTGTCATGGAGTCCTGTAAGGGGTGGGATACATCTGTGATGGAAGTCTGGGAAGACTGGATTCAGAGCGAATCCGAGGCTGGGATGGAGTTGGACCGGAGGAGTTTCACGGGAAAGTGACTCGCCTTGGAAGGATTCCGGTCGGTTGAGATGTGCTTCAGGAGAACGCTGGGTTCCATCGCTGCAAGCAGACGTCCATGCACCCGGGGTGCAGCGCGGCGCTTACGCGGCGCGGCGCTGCTCCGCCAGAAGGGCATCGGCATGGCCAATCGGCTTCAGCGGGATACCCGGATTTGACTCGCGGAAACGCACCAGCACGTCGTTGGTCGTATCCTGCAGCCGCGTGTTCGGCTTGTGCAGCTTCCGCGTTGCCTTGCTGGCAAGCTGGCAAAGCTGATACCGGTTCACGACATGGGTGAGTGCTCCAAAAATCAGTTCCGAGCGCATAATCTTTCTCTCCTTGGGACAGCGTTCACTCTCCGGCTTCCCGGACAGGTTGGCGTCGCATGCTGCCGTACGTGGCGGCAACTTCCATTGGACGCGTTGCATGCAGTTTGGATTCACCCCATTCTGCACATTTTCTGATGCGGATCATTCTCCGCGTGTTGTCCGGTGACACACCGGGCCTTCAAGCTTCACAGACCGGATGAGAAGCACAGCACTCGCCGCAGGAAACACACGCAATTCTCCATCAATTCACGGCTCACTTCTGAAAATCTCACTGGAGTCGGGGGCGTCCTGCTAGCAGTCTGCGGAACGCACCTTTCTGGATGGCTCTTTGACTGTATACCTAAGCTATCTTCCGGTCAACCCTTTTTTATATCACAGTTCCACCATCGGAACCAAATCCGAACCACCCCACCCAACGCCCCCATTCGGCCAGGCGCGATGCCGCCGGATGCCTCTTCGGCAAACCCGGCCGCATCGCCTTTCCCGCACCTCAAACCCCAGCGCTTCAGCCCCACGCGCCTCAAAAGTGATACGTCACGTCCCCGGCCAGAACAAACTGCGTCGTCTTGTGTCCCAGATCATAGGCCGGCAGGTCATACGAGTGCTCCAGCCGCAGCTCCGGCCGGAACAGGATCGTCGAGCCAATCCACTGCGCATAGCCGATCAGGTGCTCGGAGTACCGCGTCGCATAGCCCGTCCGCTGCCCCTTGATGTCATCCACATACTCGTTGCGAATCGACAGGTAGCTGTGCGCGTTGAACTCCTTTTCCAGGTAGTTCACCACCGCATACTCCGGCGCAAAGCAGCGCTGCTGGCCGGCCGCGCAGAAGGCTCCATTCGCGCCCGTCTCCGTCGGAATCGGGTTGGCCACGTTGCCGGCAATATTCGGCACGTTGCGCTCATACATGTACCAGGCCTCGGTATCCGTGTGCCAGCTGCGATTGATCTTGTGGTACCAGGTCTCGTAGAAGCTCTGCACGTTGTTGTACGCATAGTTGCCCTTGTTCAGCGAGTTCACGCAGGTGTACAGCACATCCCCGCCCTGCGTCCAGGTGTACTGCGCGCAGGCCGTACCCGTCAGCTGCGCATCCGGCGTCCACGGTGCCACGTCGTTGCCGTCGGACAGCCCCATCTGCACCAGCCAGTGATCGCTCAGCTTGATGCTGGAGACAATGCCCGTCTGCGTATACGGATCAATCGAATACAGAATCGAGTGCGAATACGTGTAGTTGTTCGGGGCCAGTTGCGCCTCGATATCCGGCAGCGAAATATAGCGCCCAATGCGCACATTCATCCCCTGCGCCACATGCGGAAAGTACAGATCCACATAGGCCATCACCGGGTCATAGCCATACTCGCGATTCTCCGCCAGCAACTGCTGGGAGAAGATTCCCTTCGCCGTCGTGTAGCGATAGTCCTGCCCGTAGAGCTGCGCCAATCGGAATCCCCAGTCAAAATGCGCCGTCTGCACCGTATCCGGCAGCCGCTCGATATACAGCACCTCCTGATCCGGAATCACCCGATTCGGATTGGCATAGTACGCAGCCGGAGCATTCGCCCCATCGCCCCGGTTGGACGTGCTCACATCAAACCCGCCATTGAACCACCCATACACCTTGATCCGGCTGCGCGCCCCATTCCACGCCGTCATCAGCGGATAGGTCTGCGTATCCGGCGCGCCAATCACCGGCGTGCCGCCAATCGAATAATCCGCACCCGGAAATGGAATCGAATCCAGCGGCGCCGGATAGCCCCGCCGCTTCGGCGCCGTCGCATTCGCCGAGCAGGCCGGCGTCCAGTCGGCCACATACGCCTCGGCCAGCCGCTGCCACAGATTGCCCCGGCTCGCCGAGCAATCCACCGCCGCCCGGCTGCCCTTTGCCCCGGCTGTGCTGTTTATGGCCGCACTGCTGGCGGCCGCACTGGTCACGGCTGTGTTGCTGTCGGCTGTGTTGCCCACGACTGCGCTGCTCACGGCCGCACTGCTGTCGGCCACGCTGCCCGCTGCCGGCACTGTTTTCCCATCGGCCGCTACCGGGCCATCGGCTGCATCCGGCACCACTGCGGCACGCGCGTCCGCACCGGCAAAGGCCGCCAGCATCAGAACCACCACAAACGGAGAGAACCATCGAATCGGAGTCTTCATGCACTCGATTCCACGTCACCCCGCCGTAGAAAATCCCTATGCAGAACCTAAAAAATCCATAAAGGCACGCCGCAGCACCAGAAAGGCCGACCGCAGCACCAGAAAGGCCGACCGCAGCACCAGATCAGCCTGCAACCGCAGCGCCCGCCGTCGCTACTCCTCAGCCTCCGCGGCAAACCCCTGCGCATGCAGCCGATATCCCACCCACGGCTCGCTGGCGATATACGCCATCCCGTCGCCGCGATCCAGCTTCCGGCGCAGTTGCCCAATCAGCACCCGCAGATGCTGCGGCTGATCCTCACCCTGCGGTCCCCACAGCGCTCGCAGCAGGGTCCGATGCCGCATCACGCGGTCGGCATTGCGCAGCAGCAGTGCCAGCAGGTCAAACTCCTTCGGCGTCAGGTTCAGCGTCTCCCCGTGCAGCGTGATGGCATGGGTCGGCGCATCCAGCACAAAGGCTCCCGCCGTCAGATGCTCCTGTCCTGCCTCATCCTCTTCGTTCCGCCGCAGATGCGCCCGCACCCGCGCCAGCAGCTCCGACATGCCAAACGGCTTGGTCAGGTAATCATCCGCTCCCGCATCCAGCGCCTTCACCTTGGTCGCCTCCGCATCCCGCACGCTCAGCACCAGAATCGGCGTCCGCGCCACCCGCCGCACCGCCTCGGTCAGCTCCAGCCCATTCATCTGCGGCATCACCAGGTCGGTAATCACCATGTCCGGCATGCGCTCCTCAATCGCCGTCCACGCCTCCAGCCCGTTGGCCGCCGTGGCCACCTGATACCCGGCAGCACGCAGCGCCGTGGAAAGCACCCGCGTAATCTGCATCTCGTCATCCACCACCAGGATTCGCTTCAATCCCCCACCCCCATGGCGCGGCCCGAACCGGCGATCCCGATCGCCACGCCCTCCGCCCTGCTGGCACGATTGTATCCGCACTCCAGCCGCACCGCGCCCGGCAAAGACGCATATAATGGCCGCATGGATTGCCGGTCCGGACCGTTGCCCGCGTGCCACAACCGACCGGCATCCGCAGAAAGTCGCAGCCAGACACCGTGAACCTGCCCAACTCCATCACGCTCAGCCGCATCGCCATGATCCCGCTGCTGCTGTGGCTGCTTTCCTCGCGCTTCCCCTGGCACACCCCCTGGGGACTGCAGGAGATCCTCGCCTCGCTGCTCTTCGTCCTGGCCTCCGTCACCGACGGCGTCGACGGCTACCTGGCTCGCCGCCGCGGCCAGATCACCACCATGGGCATCCTCCTCGATCCCCTCGCCGACAAGATCATGGTCACCTCGGCCTTCGTCGCCCTGGTCGCCTTCAATCCCCAGGTCGTCAAGGTCTGGATCGCCGTCATCATCATCGGTCGTGAATTCCTCATCTCCGGCCTGCGCTCCATCGCCGCCTCGGAGGGCTTCACCATCCAGGCCAGCGACCTCGGCAAGCTCAAAACCGTCGTCCAGATCGTCGCCGTCACCTCGGCCATCCTGGCTCACCGCTGGGATGTCTGGCACATCGGCCCCTTCATCATGCCCGTCGCATCCATTGCCGTGGCCGCCATCTATTTCGCCGCGCTGGTCTCCACCATCTCCGCCGTCGATTACTTCCTCGGCTTCTGGAAAAAAATCGACGGCGCAGCCAATGCCCGCCGCGCCAGCTCCGTGCTCATCCGCAACCGCGGCGGCTCGGCCTCGCGCTCCTGACGCCAGTCGCAGCCCAGCCTCAGCCCGCAAACACAAGCACGCAGCCCAGCCCGCAAACAAGCACGCAGCAAAAAGCCCGACCGGATCCTCTCCCGTCGGGCTTCCCTGCATCTGGATTTTCTCTGCCTTCGACTCTCTCGACAGGCAGCCCTACACCGCAGCCATTGCTGAAGCCACCGCACGCTCCGCCGGAGCCGGCGTCTGCGCCGCGCCCCGCGTCAGCCGCTGCACAAAGTGATACGGCGGCCACGGCCCGGACAGCTGCAACTGGCACTCCTTCATCATCTGCACCGTGGAGGCATATTTGTTCTGGTAGCGCTCCACGCACCGGCGGTCAATCAGGTGCGCAATATCCAGCAGCATCTTGCCATTCTCCAGCACCCGGCAGCTGATCTCCTCATCCAGCGGGGCAAACATCCGATGCAACTGGAAGGCCACCGCGCGTGCCCGCGTCTGCCGCTCGCGCTGTCGCGATGCCGTCTCCCGCAGGTTGGACAGGTACCCCTTGCCCACCGTCTCGCTGCACGGGGCAACGCCCAGCTCCTTGCAGCAATCG
>JAJZGG010000113.1 GCA_021804965.1 Acidobacteriota bacterium | reverse complement strand
GGAAACGATGCTGTAGACCGGCAGCGGAATCTGGATGCACTGTCCCAGCTGCGGATTGTAAGGATCACGCGGGATGCAGCTTCCATCGGGATTTTCCAGCTGGAAGGTGATGCGATTGGGAATATAGGCGTACGGTGTGGCCGAGCGGACGTCGAAGCCGCGAAGATCGGCTTCGCCGCCAGCGTAGAAGCGGTTGTTGGGAGGCGCCACATCGCCACCGTAGCCCTGGATGTACTTCAGCTCCGCGCGCCATCCCAGCACGTTACGTCCCTGGGAGGATGGCCACAGGCCTTTCATCGGCGTGAACTGCTTGTAGGCCAGAGCCGGCATCACATAGCGGACATCGCCAAACAGGCCCGACGTCTGGACAAGGGCGGAAAATTCCTTGCCCGTGCGCGGCCGGTAGGGATCGCTGATGGTGCTGAAGCTGTAGCTCAAGGACAGCGAGCTGTTGATGATGCCCGCCAGCGCATTCTGACCCTGAATGCCGGAGCGGAAATTCAGCGTCTGGAACAGCGTCTGCGAGGCAGAGCTGAATGCGGTGATGGTTGCCCGAGTCAGCGAGTAGGTGAAGCCCACCCGCTGGAAGTTATGGTGCGGCAGCGGATAGCTCATTGAGAAGTTCAAGCCGGTCTGCGCGCTGTTATAGTTCTGCACCAGCGTGTTGTTGGCCATCTGCTGGTTGAAGCCAATGCCCGAAGTGGCGGCGTAATTCTTTGCCGGGTTGTAGTCGGACTTGGTGTTGAAGATCTGGAATCCAACGTTGATCGGGCGGTTGTGGATATACGGCTGGGTGAAGCCAAACAGGAACTGGCGTTGTACGTTGCCCAGGTTGGCCTGCAGGCTGAGCGTTTCGCCCAGGCCGAGGAAGTTGTTGGTCTGATAGTTGACGCCGAGGAAGGCGCCTTCCAGGCCGGAAACACCACCATTCAGGCCAATCGAGTTCTTGCCTTTTTCCTTCACCTTGAGCAACAGATCCACCGTTCCGGCTTCTGTGTTCTGGTGGGCTTCCGTATCCTGATCGACCTTCAGCGGATCGAAGTAGTCCAGCTGGTTCAGGCGCAACAGGCTGTACTCCCAGAGCTGCGAGTTGTACACCTGGCCTTCCTGCAGCAGAAGTTCGCGGCGGATCACGCGATCCCGCGTCAGGGTGTTGCCCTGGATCTCGATGCGGGAGACATAGAACTGTTTGCCTTCGTCGATGTCCACATTCATGGAAACCGTGTGGTCTTTCTCGTTGACGGTGGCGCTGGGAATGGCTCCGAAGTTGATATAGCCCAGCTGGCCATAGGACTTCTTCAGGTTTTCCAGGCCTTTGGCGACGGCAGTTGCATTGAAGATTGCGCCATCCTTGATTGGAAACGTGTTGCGGAGGGCGCGGGTATTCGTCACAGCCTTGTTGCCGCTAAAGGTGATGTGGCTCAGCCGGTAACGGTCGCCTTCTTCGATCGGCATCAGAATATCGATGCGCTTGCCCTTGTTCGGCTGGAAGGTGAACAGGTTCAAGCCGCCCTGGTCGCGAATCTGGGTCTTGGGATCTTCCACGGCCGCACTGTAATAGCCGTGGTCACGGTAGACCTGACGAACGCGCTCGGCGTCTTCTTCCAGTTTGGAGCTGTCATAGGTCTTCGGGAAGAGATCCTCGAAGAAGATCGAGTAGGGAATGCCGATGGGGCGCAGATTCTTCATTGCGCGCCGCAGCACCAGGCTGCTCAGGTGCTGGTTGCCCACAAAGCGGATGTTTCCCACCTTCACCGTTGGGCCTTCTTTGATATTGAAGTTCACCTGAACGGAAGCCGGAGGGATTCGCTTGACTTCGGTACGAATCGTCGCAAACTGATGGCCATGCTCCGCCAGCAGCTGCTTCAGGACGGTCTCAGCATGCTTCACCTTGGTCAGGTCAAACTGGCTCTCGACCGACAGGCCGACCTTTTCCTTCTTGAAGCGGTCCAGCACGTCAGATTGCGAGACGGAGTTGAGCCCCTTGTAATTGATTTCGCGGATGGTGGGGCGCTCCACGACAAAAATATCCAGGATGATGCCCTTGTCCGAGTCCTCCCGCTCAATGCGGAGGTTGTCGAAATAGCCCGTATTCCACAGGGAATTGAAGTCACGCTCGATCGACTCGCGATCATAGGTGTCTCCGGCATGGGTAAACAGACGCGCAAGGATGGTCTCTTTGGGAATACGGCGATTTCCGATCACGCGGATCTGATAGATCGTATTCGGACCCTCCTGTGCTTGGGCGCGAATGGAAAATCCGCTGAACAGGCACAGGGCCGCAAGCAGCATCACCAGCGCGCGCCAGGTGGCGCGAACGGGGCTGCGGCGGCTTCGCTGCGGATTCCGGAATCGCGGGTACCCGACGCTCGCTGGAGTCATCTCTTCGCGGGAACCGCTGGTCATACACTGAGCTTGGATCGACTGAACGGGAAAGATAAGCGCACCCTCACTGCTCGAAAAAATCGTACTGGCCCGAATCGCGGCCATCTGCTTCCGGACCGCATGCCTCCGGGAATCTTCCCCGGAATCCATGTAGGTTGGCGAAAACTTGATTATATTGGACCGCACCACACCTGCCCAAATCTTCGGGAGCTTTGCCTCTGCTTTCGCATTCGCGCAAGCTGCCCATCTTCACCCGGTCAAAGCCCTCGACAGCATTCTGCTGCCGTGAAACCTCGACCGTCTGCCCGGATTCGCTAATCTATAGACGTAACCCAACCCGACTTGTGAGGCTTTCCCGATGATCGCCAATTCCTCTTCGATTTACGCCTACTCGGCAGCTCTTCTGGATGGGACCCAATGCCCACTGTCCAGCTTTGCCGGCAAGGTACTGCTGATTGTGAACACCGCGTCCAAATGCGGATTTACGCCGCAATATGCGGGTCTGGAGCTGCTTTACAAGCAGTATCAGGAGCGGGGACTGGTTGTGCTCGGCTTCCCTTGCAACCAGTTTGGAGCACAGGAACCCGGCTCCAGCGAGGAGATTGGCGCCTTCTGCCAGGCGAACTATGGGGTCAGCTTCCCCATTTTCAGCCGGATTGAGGTCAACGGCTCCGAAGCCCACCCGCTGTATCAGTATCTGACCCGGGAAAAGGCCGGAATCTTCGGCACGGAAGCCATCAAGTGGAACTTTACCAAGTTTCTGGTGGACCGGGAGGGCCATGTGGTCGAAAGATTTGCCCCGCGTGTCGCTCCGGCTGAGATTGCCGCGCATATTGAAAAACTGCTCTGACGGCCATACTTCGAGTGGCCATTCTCCCAGAGCTGCCAAATTGATCTGCTGCTGCGGATGCCGTCCAGATCGGGACTACATCCTGCCGCCGCGTCTCAGGTACCACAGACTTCCCCGAAGATCCTTCCAGGAGAGCAGCGCATCCGGCACGGTCACCCACTGTGCCGCGCTGCTCCAGAAGCGGCCCCATCGGGAACTCATGGGATAATCCAGGGCTCCTGCCGGGTGAAGCAGGCTGTCCAACAATCGTCCGGTCAGCATCCGCTTGCCGGTTACGCGACGAGCCTGCGGAAGCCTGGGGGGCTTGTGTGGCGCTGCCAGTCCAAAGGCCGCCAAAGCCAGCATCGGTTCGTCGTAGCCCAGTCGCACCACCTTTGCCGTGGTTCCCCCCATGCGAAAGTTGACTTCCAGAAAATACACCTCGCCCGAGTCTGCCGATTGCAGCAGATCGAAGTGAAAGGCTCCCTGCAGGTCAGCCAAGGCTGCAAATCGCTCTGCTGCCTGACGCACGGCCTCGGGGAGTTCGCAGGGCTCAATCGTCAAGGCAAAGCCGCGATGCTTGCAGACGGTGCGAAAGCACGACATCGCCAACATGGTTCCATCTGCGCGGCGCACCCCATGCAGCACCAGATTGGGGCCCAGGCAAAAGGGCTGTGCAATCAGCGGACTGGTCCAGGCCAGTTGGCCAAGGAAGGTGTTCAGCTCGCTCCGATCCGCAATTCTCTCTGCCTTGAAGGGCGGCTCCACGGAGTTCATCCGGGTGGGGCGCAGACAGACAGGAAAGCCCGCATCCGGCAACAGGGTTCCGTCTTCCCCGGGGGCCACCAGCCATGTCGGCAGCACGGAAAATCCGGCAGCCTTGGCCAGCGCGGACTGTTCGGATTTCTGCATTAACCGTTCGATGGCTGCGACTGGAGAGGCCATGACACGACACTCCGGCTCGAGGGCAGCACGATGGCGCGCCAGCCAGAGCAATGTTGCTTCATCGTCGCTGCTGATGGCTTCCGCCTTGACGGAGCGGACAAAGCGCAGCACCTGTTCCAGTGCCTGCGGCGATTTTTCGATTCCCCAGGGAATGCTATCCCCCAGAGAGGTAAGCGCAGCCGATGGCAAGTGGCGGGCCTGCACTTCTCCGGCCGGGTTTTCATCGCTGAGGGGCATCAGGTGGGTATGGATCCCTGCCTGCTGACATCGCCTCAGAAACGCCATGGATGGAGCCCAGAAACCAAGCTGCACAAGGTTCAGCACCCTGCGCGTGTCTTCCGTGCCGCCGGCTATGCCTGCGTCTCTGGTTTCCAACGGCTCGACCTCGTTCCTCATTGCACTTTCCGCCGGGAGGGCGGAAGTGGATTTCCCGCAGCCGCCCGCATGCTCGATGGGCAGCATACTGTATGGTGCATTTGCTCCACAATTCCAACCCTGATTCCCCCCGCGAAAACCTCTGTCGACGGGCGCCGCGGTCAGCTATACTCGCACTGAATCCCAATGGCGGCGGAACCATGGCTGCGTCGCCCTGAAGGCAGGACAGTATGGTCCAGGCAACTCGTCGGGTCCAGTCAAAATCCGCCGCGACAGCCCTCTCGGCCATTCCGGATCGGCTGTATTACCGCATCGGGGAGGTTGCACGCTATTGCGCGGTTGCACCTTCGGTCCTTCGCTTCTGGGAGACACAGTTTCCCCAACTGAAGCCGGTCAAGGGTGGCACGGGGCAGCGACTCTATCGCCGCCGCGAACTGGAACTGGCCCTTCGCATTCAGCAACTGGTTCACGTGCAGGGCTACACGCTGGCCGGCGCACGCCAGGCTATTTTGTCTCCGGACAAGCCGACTCCTCATGTGGCAGAGACTGCGAAACCGGAAGCTCCGGTCATCGCGGCCGCTTCGCCTGCCATTGCTGCGCCGGAGGCGCTCGTCGCGCTGCGCAAGGGGCTTACGGAACTGCGTACCCTGCTGATCCGCCAGGGAGCATCCGGTTCCGCATCGGCTGCTGCGCGGAGTTCCGAGGTGCCGCAGCGCCGTCGATCGCGTGCCGCTGCATTCGCTCCATCGCTTTTCGGAGATCTTCAGTCCTGAAGATCTCATCCTGTCTTGAAGGCAGGAACTGGTCACAGACGTCGTGACGGATCGATGCGACATCTGCAGTGATCGAGAGTGATTCACAGGAAAATCAGCATAATCGTGCTATAGTCAGCCTACATAGACGTATCGGGCTATATTGAGCCTCCTCACCATTGCAGCCTCTGTTCCCGCTGTTGTCGGCACAATTTCCAAGGAGCGGTCTTCTTATGAAATGCCCCTATTGTGGATCCAGCCGTTTCCGTTTGTCTCATTTGCGCTTCTCGGATCTGGTTCATCTTTTGGTCGTGCGGTACCCCGTTCGGTGTCGACTCTGCAGGGAGCGCATGTATGCTTTTCTGCCCGATGCCCTGCGCCTGCGTGGCTCGTTGCACGCATCCAAGGAAGACGCTCCAGTGGAAAAGTAAACCTCTCACCATGCATGGTCGGCGGTCGCTTCAAATGCAGGGACGATCTTCCTGCATGGCGAAAAGCCGCGCTTCGTCTGTCGCAGGCCGACAGTATCCAGCCCGGCATCCGCCTGAAAACCAACGCAATTCGGTTCCTGCTTCGGCGGACTCGCGCACTTCGGGTGGACCCCGAATGCGTCTTTCCAGTGGCCGTCTGCGGGGCAATTCGCACGGGCACCAAAGCCGCGGCCTGGACCGGACTTGGTACGATGCAAATGGGGGCTGGGAGGAAGCATGGCCAAGGTTCTGGATGGGGCGGCAATTGCTGCAGAAATTCAACAGGAAGTCGCCGGGGAGGTGGCAGCCCTTGCGTCAAAGGGAGTGCGTCCGGGTCTGGCGGTTGTCCTGGTGGGTCACGTTGCGGCCTCGGAGATCTATGTTCGCAGCAAGGTAAAGACCTGCGAAGAGCTGGGAATCCACAGTGAATTGATCACTCCTCCGGAGTCCATCACCACCGAGGAGATGCTGGCCATCGTTGCCGAGCTCAACGGCCGCGAGGAGATTGACGGCATTCTGATTCAACTGCCTTTGCCGCCGCAGGTGGATACCAAGCGGCTGCTCGACGCAATCCTTCCGGAAAAGGACGTGGATGGATTCCATCCGGTCAATGCCGGCCGCCTTCAGGCTGGTCGTCCGTCCCTGGCTCCCTGCACGCCGGCAGGAGTGATCCAAATCCTGCGTCGCAGCGGGATTCCCATTGCCGGGGCGCACGCAGTCGTGGTTGGGCGCAGTGATATTGTGGGCAAGCCGGCAGCCATGCTGCTGCTGAATGAGCATGCGACGGTGACCGTCTGCCACTCCCGCACGCGGGATCTGGCCTCCTTCACGCGCCAGGCCGATATTCTCGTTGCCGCGATTGGTCGTGCCGGGTTCATCACCCCGGAGATGGTCAAGCCCGGAGCCACGCTGATCGACGTGGGCATCAACCGGATTACCGACCGGGAGGAGTTTCTGCGATTCTTTGCCGGAGACGCGCGACGCGAAGAGACCTTTACCCGCCGCGGCTCCGTGATTGTCGGGGATATCGATCCGCACGCCTTTGCTCTTTCGGGGGCATACACGCCGGTTCCCGGCGGCGTTGGCAAGCTCACCATCGCCATGCTGATGTCCAATACGCTGCAGGCAGCCCGTCAGCGCCGAGGTTTCTAGGGCCTGTTCCCACTTCTGGGATGGTGGCGACGGGAGGCCATTTTGCCCAGATCAAGGAGTGAGGAGTGACAGATATCGGGTATATCTTAGCGACGAGCGACGCAGAGATGGGGA